>JBFZAD010000269.1:0-9865 GCA_041309125.1 Candidatus Omnitrophota bacterium | reverse complement strand
CGAAACCTCCCAAAAAAATGCACATGGATCACCCTTGTTTACCGTGTAATTATTGTATTTTGAAATGATATGGTATTTATAGAGAGAGCCTTCTTTGACATCAGGTATAAATCCTTCCCAGATGCCTGAAGAATCCTGGCGCGGGCATAAATAATTCTGCTTGGTATCCCAGCCGTTGAAATCTCCAACAACAGAGACCTTTTGAGCATTAGGTGCCCAAACGGCAAAATGGGCGCCTTTTATCCCATTAAGTTCCGTCAGATGACAACCCAGCTTTTCGTATATTCTATAGTGATTACCCTCTTTAAAAAGATAGATATCGTGGTCTGTAAGAAGATTTTTGTGGACGCGGCTGGCCTTTTCCACTTCTGTTAAAGTTACTCCTTCTTTAATAGTAGGCAATTTTTTGTTATGGGCTATTTTCTTCCGGCACTGGTGTAAAAATCCCTCTACCTTCATCTTCCATTTCAGGAGGCATATCCTCTTGTATGGGCATATCCTCTTGTATGGGTTCCTCTTCGTAAGATGTTTCCGCCTCTGGCTGAAGAGATTCGGGCTGCGGAGTGACTTCTTCCTCCATTGGCTTCTCAACTGTGATGTCAATTGCAATTCTTTTATCCTTGTCTACTCTATAGCTAATTTCAACTCCATCGCCTACAGCAATTTCCTTGATTGAATCAACATTATTAAATTTTATTTCAGGAACAATTAAATAAGTCACATCAACCTCTTTGTCATCCTCATAGTTGTATTCAGTCACCACAATAGAACCCTCAATGATGCTATTAACTGTACCCCAAGAGAATTCGACATTTGTCTCATCCTGTGCATACAAGGCAATAGTTGATACAGAGAAGAAAATGCCTGAAATTAAAGCAGTTAGCAAAAACTTTTTCATATTTAATACCTCCTTCTATTTGTTAACTTTTATCTACCATTCTTTCTGTAATTCCTAGATATGTAAATGCCATCTTGCTCGCAAATTTCCTATAACTATAATAATAAAAGCTGGTTTTGTCAAGTTATTTTGGTTGAGTCGATTCGCCTGCGCCATTCAAAAAACCTTATACTTTAAATTCCTCCATATATTTCCCTTCAAGTAAAAACTTAACAATTATCCTATGTAGCTTCTTACGATAAGCTTTTCCTGATATTTAAAGTTATTATCGAGTAAAAGATTAAACCGTCTTTTATTGCCTATCTAGTTCTAGAATTTCTTTTTTTGTCTTTTCTATCTCTTTACGAATCTCGACCCTAGAATCTTGAGTAATCCAAACCTTGCCTTTTTCTCCAGTCCTAGGACAAACGGGTGGATTAGCCAATATCCTCTCTATGTTTTCATCAGCTTTTATTAACGCTTCCTCTAACGCCCTTAACCTATTTAAGAGTCGTTCGCGCTTTTTCTTTATAGCTTCTTCATCTCTTTTAAAACCAAGAAGGCTACTTATTTTAGCAAAGAAAGATTTGTTTTTGCCGTATGAATGTGGCTCATTTAAATCGCTATCATTTACTGTTTCATTTGAATAGATTTGGGGACTGTCAATTTCCTGACCCACTGCTTGTTCATGGCCAGAATCGTCTTGTTTTTTTCCTTCTGTAAAATCTTGAGAACCGAAATGTTCGCTTGCTTGTTGTTCATTATCTGACAAATCAACAACTTTCTCTGGAGACAAAGGTAAGCCAGCATCTTCCTCAATTATTTCTATATTTTCTTCAGAAACTACGCTCATATTTACATCTTGGTTTACTAATTCACTCTTCTTTGCAAAATTTCTATTCCCATCGATGCTCTCAATATCATCAAAATAATAGGTTAAAGGCACACCATAAAAATCTATTTTTAAATATTCTTCTGTCTTTTCAATAATCTTTCCTTCTATTGTTTGGCCTGACTTAAGAACAACGGTCTCTCCAAAACAAAATAATGGAATAAGCAAAAGGAGCATTGTTGAAGTTATCTTTCTCATTTAAACATCTCTTCTACTTTGGGGATGGTGAGGTAGACTTATTGACAACCATAACACATACATTTACATTTATTTTCCACACAATAAGGCTTGTATCCTGATATTACCTTGCTATCATATTTTGAACAGTTAATACTTAGGCATTGCTCATCTAAAGTGCAGCTAAACCCTTCAGAACGCATAAGAATTGATTTCTTTGTCAATATCCCAGCCGACATCAAACAAAATAAAATGATAACAAAAATTAATACTCCCATAGAGTATGCTACTTTCCGTTTCTTCTGTGGTGTGACTGTGGAATTATTATCCATACCACCCTCTCCTTATAACCTTCTTACATACCAAACTTACTTGTTCATTCTGGCTTAAATTCTTTCAGCAGCTCTTCAGCTTCAGCCGACTGTTCCTTGTATACTCTTATAATAGCTGGCACTACAAGAGGACGAACCTGTAGAAAATTCTCTCCTTCAATAAAATACTTGATATTATTTGCGTCTAATAGTGATTTAATAAATGCGATATGAAAAGTATTCATAGTCCTATAAACTTCAACAAGTTCTTTCTCCATGTCAGATACACCTTACTTTTATACTATAGTTTATTTAGTTCACCCTGTTTTCGCTTTGGTTGGGCACTGTTTGGGCGCCAGGTTATAATAAAAGCTACTCTTGAAAGCTCTCAAATTCTGAATTGATGAATTTCTTCTTTATTATTTCTAACTCTTGCTTTCTCGCTTCAAGATAATATGCATTCTCGCTAATGTAGAATGTTATTTCAGACATAAAGGAATTGTTCTTTTTAGTAACATACTCTATCTTAATATCTTTAAATAAAGGGCTTTGACTTAAAAGATTCACAAAACCCATAGCATTAGACATTGATGCTGCTTTATATATCAATCGTATACCCATATTGTCTTCTTTTATTGGAATTATTTCAATTAATTTAAAGAAATCTCCCTCCATTAAAGAACTTAGGCCTTGCATTATCTCTGTCAAGGCTGCATCTTTTGTTGATGCTTCAGCTGATATGTTAACTTGTTCATCAGCTGCAGAGACATGAACTAAAGATCCAGCAATTGACAAAATAATCAATAAAAAAGAAATGTATTTCCTCATAATAAACCTCCGCTTTTTATACCGCAAATTATTGGAAAACTCTTCACTACTGACAAAAATTGCTATGCCAGGTTTATGTTTATCTAAATCAAAACTTCTTGCTACAAACTCTTAACTATACTCTTTATCCGATACTTAAACATCTCCCTTCGACTTTTGCTCAGGACTAAAAAGAGCCTTCACTTTTGGGCGGGTGTAAACATAAATCGCAATAATATAAATAAGCAAAGCAACAGAAGTTCTTGAAAGAGCAATTAAAATGTTGTCAAAAGCATAATATAGGAATAAAGTCCAAAAAACTAAATAGTGTAAAAATATTATAAAAATATAAGCTCTTGCCCAGTTCTTTTTTAGTATCAAGCCAATACATCCGCATATAACAAGTAACGCAGACAAAATAAAACCAAAAGATAACCCATCTTCAGTAATGCATATTGAAGATGAATTATAGATTTTTAAACAAGCTGACATTTTTAATGCAATGAGCATCGTCTGCACTAAAATAACCTTTAATGCATCAAAAATAAGCATGATTGGAAATCCAATCCTAAAAACCATTATCCAGTAATCTTTGCTTGCCAGGGTTGCCCAAAATTCTTTAAATGAAACCTTTTTTAGCATATCACTCTCTCCCTTTTATCCTTTCCTTCCCCGCTACTCATTTTTATGATTCTACTCTCCCATTATATAACTAATAACCTTTCCTGTGTCTTTATCTACAAAAATCCAGAGGTCTCCACCTTTCATGGCTTGTTTAGGAGAAAAATAAACTGCCTGATAGTTCCTGTTTTTTAATGTTGGATTTTCTTCATCTAGTTTTGAATTTTTATCTTCATTGCGAATATCCATCTCGTCTGGATTAAAACCTAATTCTTTTGCTTTCTCTATCGCGATAGGCAATGGCCTATCTGACCTTTTAGATTCTGACAAAACAGCTAATGAGCCTGTTTTATCATCAGGTGCAGCCTTTGGCTTCATGGTCTTGCTATCAGATAACCTAATTTTCAAAGATATGACTTTATCGCCTTCAAATCCAATCCACAATATCCAATCAGTAGCACCAAATTCAAGAGGCATTCTTATTAACCACTCATTTTCTTTCCAATTTTCATGATCTTCTGATTTTAATAATTCCAACCCTCTGGTTTTATGAAGATTATAGACTGTTTTAACCTTATCTTTGGTATCACCTATCTGGATATTATTCATTATAGTTACTACTGCCTTTTTATTCTCTTTATTAAAAAATCTATTAAAGAATAACATATTGCCAACAAGAATAGCTATAATTAAAAGAACTGCTATTAACACCACTGTTTTCCATTTTCTCATTTAAACATCTCCTTCACTTTGGGGCGGGTGAGGATAACATATGTAATGATAGCCAATACCCAGTAAGATTGATTGCTAAATAACAAAATACCTCCAGCAAGATATTGTGGGTATAAAACAAATCCTCCAAAAAAGAGATAAAGAAACGAGAGGATTATTCCAATCGGAAGTAACACAAATAATAAACGCCGAGCCCAAAATCTTAATTTTAATATCCCTGCTCCTGCTATAATATGATATAATGATGGAATTAATACAAAAAATATCAAAACAGGGATATCTTTTCCTCCTTTACCATATCGAAAAATAAAGGAAATTTGACCCCAAGCATAAATACCTGCAATCATAATCATTATAAAGCCATAAATAATATACCATATACCAATTATCATCACCCCAACCGACCGTTTCTTCTGTGGTGTGCCTGTAGAATTATTATCCATATTAACCTTTTCTATCTTCCTTCTTTTATGTCTCACTAAAACTATTAACATGATAAGATATGGCAACATAACCAACATTGACGCAAGTATTGTATAACCTAAGCCGCCTTTAAATTGCCTAAATAACATATCACAAATAGCTGTCCCAAACAAAAAAGACAATAAGCCGATAACTAATGACTTCCATAATGACTCACCCCAAGAATAGTTCTTTACAATCCTTGAATAAACAAAAGGTAAAATAAACCATCCAGAATAGAATAAGAAGATAAATAAAGGTATAGCCCACATATTTATTTCTCCTTTTTCTCTATACGCTACCCGCTAACCGCTATCCGCTATTTAAACATCTCCTTCACTTTGGGGCGGGTCACTTTATTCTTTTTTCAGCCTCAACTACATTTTTCAATAATACTTTCGTGGATTCTATCAATTTCTGAAGCTGCTTAATCATTGGAGTAAAACGATCTGAAGAATCTATCAGTTCTGGATCACATTGCGACATCAATACTGTTGCTTTCAATGAATCAATTTCTTTCTGATATCTTAATATTCTTTTGGATAAATCTTTGATCAAATCCTCTTTATTATAAGGTTTCATATTATTATCCAACTCATTGCTGCCATACCGCGACATAGAAATTCATTTAAACATCTCCTTCACTTTGGGTCGGGTGAGGTAAGCCTTAATAAACGCTCCCAACGACTAATAATTCCCTTTAAGTTTGGCATACAACGAAAGAAAAGCAACAATACTTCCTGCTAAGAAAAAGATTCCAATAATTAGATAAAAAATACCTCTTATTATTGCTTCTTTACCATCTTCATAAATATTAGGGTGCCGTGCAAAAATATGTTTATTAATAATGCCAGCTTTAATTCCGTATATGATAAAAAAAAGGCTCAGAGCCAATCCTAAAAATCCGAAAATAATAGCTAAATATATTGTCATTTTTTATTCTCCTAGAGCACACTATCCGCTATACGCTACCCGCCATCCACTACTTAAACACCTCCTTCACTTTGGCGTTGCCAATAAAGATATTATTCCTGCTATTATTAATACTGTTCCAAATAGAATAGTTACTACCGCATAAATGATGGCAGCTTTTCCAGTAAGCAGAAATCCTCCCCTCATTCCTTCTTCATAACCGCAACGTTTCCTCTTAAGCACTAAAATACCACCCATCAAGAAAATAACTCCAATAAGAATTATTGTTATACCCGTAGAATTATTCTCCATATCTCCCTATCCCTGTTATCTTCTTCCATACCCAACTGCTTTGTTCATTGGTTAAATTTCTACTTGAATGTTTTTATAGTAAATACGATAAACCGTTTTATTGAAATCGCAAGATAACACAAAAAAATTACGTTCCCAAGATAAGCCACAAAGAATCCAACACTACTTGTCTCGCATATCTTTTCTTTGCAAGTCACTAAACCAAATTTGCCAAACACTGTTATTGATGCACAAACCATTCCAGCCAATATAAGTTTAATTGTTTGCTCGAGCGCTTTACTACTCACCTTTTTCGCCTTAGTCATCCATGGTAATTTCAATCTTCGTTCAATCAAAACGAAACAAATGCAAAAGATTAAGATACAGAAGGGAATCCATGCTATAGATATAAAATCAGATATATAAGTTATCCACATTATATCACCCTCTCCCGGTTATCTTCAATGAGCACGCAACTTATGGAGCGATAGCGAACATAAGTTGCTGTGCGAATTGATCCCGAGCCACCGTATAATTACATATTTGTGGCGAGGGACTAACTTCACCATACGCTAATTATACCACTCCACTATTAAAAAGAAGGAAAATTTGGGCACCGTTTGCCTGCCTGCCCTGTCTGCCCCAGCCTGCCGGCTGGCAGGGACAGACAGGCGTCAGGCAGGGGCACCAGATTATCTCAACATAATTTCTTATTTACTCTACAGGCGGTTTCTCTTTGTATAATTTTTCAATTCTTGTATAAGTCTTGTCTGACGCCTTATATGCTTTTTCAAATAGCTGTTTCATTAAGAGTATATCAGAAATGCATCTTGCTGTCGTAGAAACTTGCCCTTTTCTTTGAAAACTAACTCCAAACATTGTAGATATGGTTCCCTCTGATTTCAATTTTGGCTCAATCATTTGAGTTAGCTCAATAAAATTAAAAGTTTCTTTAGGAAAATCTGCAACATCACCTGGAGCCTCGGCACCAAAACCAATTGAACCTGAACCATCTTTATTAATATCTAATACCCAACCCGAAGGAGTATATATTGACATCCTGACAAAATCATCCCAATTCTTATCTTTAACTTCTATGGTGATGATGTTAGAAATTAGCCATCCAAAAAATATATTCTCGCCTTCTTTTACAACAAAATTTATTCCGTCAGGAATAAAATACACACCTTTAACCTGTATTTTACGTGCTTCGCTTCCAACATTATTATAGACCCCATTATTCAATGTCCCAAGTTTCCATTTATGTAAAGGAACTTTAGTTGTATACTCTCCCCCGGAAGCTATCTTTTCTTCTCTAGTTGACCTCTTAATAGAATCGATCTCTTGTCTTATATATCCTATTTTTTTGCCGTCTGTATCAAGAAACTCAAAATCATGATACAAAGGATATTCGGATTCAAAAATTAAAACATCTATCGGCTTATTTGATACATTTTTAAAAGTAAAGTTAATCCAAACCTCATCTCCCACCTCGTATGTTTCTTTATCTGATGATATAGTAAGCTTAATAGGCTTTTCTAAATATTCATCTTTATGCTCTCGCCACCATTCAATCCATAGCTTGGAAACAACTTGTTCCCCAATAATTGATATGGTTCCTTTGGTTTTTCCTATATCAAAACCTGTGATTTCTTCCATAGCTTGGTTTAGAAAAAAATCTCCATTATTCATTTCTTCAATGATATATGGCAAAAATTTATTTCCTCCTTTTACTATATTTCTAAATGCTTCACAATCATTGTAAACAGAAGGATTAGAGCTAACCATTACTTTTGGGTCTTTTCTATATTCAAAGAGCTGATTGTAATAGCTATAAAATTCTTCTCTTGTTGATATATTCTCCTTCTGCCCAAAGCACACCAATGGAATAGCTAAAATAAATATTATCAAAATTATCTTTTTCATCTTCCCTCCTAACTCCTTACTCCAAAATACTAACTAAACGCTAATCGCTAACCGCTATCCGCTACTTAAACATCTCCTTCACTTTGGGGCGGGTGAGGTAAACTATTACAAAAATAAAATAAATAATACTTATGATTGAAGTTATAAATGATATTTTTGTCAATTCCTCAAACTGTTCTGCAGAATTTATATGAAATAAAAAAAGTAAAATGCCTAATATGGATAAAAAAATATTTAATATGTAAGATAATCTTCTTAATTTCAAAGTTAGAAATCCAGCCCAAATAAATAAAACACCTATTATAACTATAAATAATAATATGAAAATTAAAGCACCTAATCCCACTATCCCCCCTCCTCCTTTTAATTCAAAAGGTAAGCTTTTAAACATTCCTAAAGCACTACCAAAAGACAAACCAATTCCTATCACTAAATCAATGCCGACAATCACCATCACTCCAACCGACCGTTTCCTATGTGGTATGCCTGTAGAATTATTATTCATAATCTCTCCTCCTAACTCCAAACTCCTAACTCCTAACTTTACTAATCGCTATCCGCTATCCGCTATCCGCTACTTAAACATCTCCTTCGCTTTGGGGCGGGTGAGGTAGTAGATAACCCAACAAGAATACAAAACCACAATGATAAAAAGACTGCCAAGCCACCATTTAACAAATATAACTCGCAAAAAATAAGATGAAATAATAATAGCTAAAACTGCAATTATAATATGAGCCCAGATCGCATCGGCTTTTAACTTTCTTAACTGAATCCATGCCTGACTAAAAACGATTGCATAAACTATGAACATAATCCAACGAATTAGCGTTATGTTTGCTTCTAGCTCAAGAGAAAGGCTTGAAGGTGAAAATGCCGCGTGAAAAAACCATAGCAACAAAGGAAGTAAAAGTAAAAATAAATCCATCCAATAGATTATTACTAATCCAATTGGCAGTTTCTTCTGTGGTTGAAGATCCTTTATCCATTTCATAAGCAAAAATGGCAATCTAATAAAAAGGTAAGCAAGACAAAGAATGCTTATTGCAGCTAATATTATATTTCTAAGAGAAAAATCCATGTCTCTGGGACTTACTGCTATAAGACATAAAACAAACACTATTATAGTAATGATATCGAGCTTCTTAGCCATCACCCTCTCCAGTTATTTTAACCTCACTATACGCTAATTATACCACTCCATTCACAACCCATCTATCTCTATTTTATAACTCTTCCTGCCTTTTCTTTTTCTCCGCTCCAGCCACTCAAATACATCCTTCTCTTTGAATCGGACTCCCTTTGGAAGTCTATAGTGAGGGATAAATCCAATATGAACCCAGTCATAGATAGTCCTTGGCTTTATCTGTATAAGTTCACTCAGTTGAGGTATGGTTTATTTGAATATTATCTGTGGGCACCAAATGGGCACCAGGGGTAAGTTGGGGGTTTGTGGTATTCTATTGCTGCTAATCTGGATGGTAAGAAATGGTGGCTTTGTTGTTAATGTAAATTGTTGGTGGGTATGCACTTTCGCTACCTGCTCGGCTTAATTCGCCCTATATTCAGAACTAGCGCATTATCCCGAGCCCGTATGGGCGAGGGATTGGCGGGATTACAGCTGAACATGCACTCCGCTCGCTAAACCGCTTGTCGCGGTTTGCCCTTCGGGCCGCTCGCTTGAGTGCCGAATTTTTTTCCGTTGTCCGGAAAAAAATTCGGGTAGACGTGGACGATAGGCGAACCCTACAACCCCTTGAGATACCGCTACTTATAAAAATTCATCGCAAACGCGGTATGGGTTGGCAAATATCTGTGGACTAACCATTTAAAACCAAGAGACTCTAAAATTTTTCT
>JBFZAD010000268.1:0-15108 GCA_041309125.1 Candidatus Omnitrophota bacterium | reverse complement strand
CCAGGCAATTAATATTCTTCACGCACATACGTATCCCTCCTGAACAGGAACAAAAGATAATCTCTCAGCTCAAAGAAAAGAATGTCAATTATATACTGCTTTCAAGCCGGCTTTCCTCGACAGAAGAAGGGTTAGGTACGCTCGGCAAAGATTATTGCCCGTTAATTTGGGATTATATCGAAAAAAATTTCGTAGTTATCGCAGTTTTCGGGGACTGGGAAAACCATCCTATGTGGGGAACGAATCACGGGACGAAAATATTCAAAATAAAATAATGGGGGCCTCGCAAAATATAAAACCCCCCTTTTTTTTGGGGGATTTTATTTTTGGCGGGCCCGACGAGATTTGAACTCGCGATCTTCAGATCGACAATCTGACGTGCTAAACCAGACTGCACCACGGGCCCAATATAATTGCAGGGAAACAAGTATACCCTATAAGGGCAATTTATGCAATATTTTTTTAATGGTGGGCGATAGAGGATTCGAACCCCTGACCCTCTGCGTGTAAAGCAGATGCTCTAACCAGCTGAGCCAATCGCCCATGAATGCGTATATTATAGTAAAAATGATTGCAGACGTCAATGAATAAGACAAGAGAAAAGACTTTGGAAATTCTGGCTATGTGCTATAATATTTCAAACTGGAGGCAAAAATGCAAAATATACTACTACAGCTTAATCTTCAAGAAAAAATTCAATATATACTCACCCGGCTTGGTTTCAAAGATCTGCTTATAATATTTACAACTATAATTCTTCTAATATGCATTATAAAAATCCGCAAGCTTAAAAAACTTCTAATCAGAGAAATTCAAAAGAGGCTTATACCTCAGCTCACCCTGGAAATTGACAAAGATGCGACAGGAGTCTATATAAAGAATGAGGGGTTGTTTCTTGCAAGGAATATCAAGATTGAAGATACTGAGTTTGAAATGGATGACGCTGGTTATCGATTAAATAGGATTATGAAATTTAACAACATTGATTCTCTAAAACCGAATGAAAGGTTAAGGCTTGATATTAAAGTTTTTGATAAGGAAGGGAATTTTAAGCCGAATGTAACCGATGCGCTCACTCCTCATTTATTGGGTATTTCTTTTAAATTAAGAATCTTTTATGCAAATATTGAAAATGTCAAGTTCTGCGCTAGTTTTAATAAAAGACGCGAAAAGTTCAATATCGAAGAGATTCACTTTATTGACGACACAAATAATATTGATTCCGCTGTTTTAAAGAATCTTGAGAGATAGCCAATCTCCTGCCTTAAGCCCCAGCCTACTTGCCTAAAAAGACTATTGTAAACACCATTACCAAAAGCGCAACGGTCTCTGTCATTCCTAATATAATAAGATACTGGCCAAATCCTTTTCCGGTTTCACCCATTGCATCACAGGCCACGGCTGCGCACTTACCCTGCCAATACGCAGAAAGCCCAATTGCCGCTCCTGCAAATGCTCCATCACCCCAAAGATAATGGCCGCCACTTGAAGCAGATGCAAGCATCCTGCTCATTACAATAAAACCATAAATGGTTTGAGTCAATGGCGCTGCAACAAGCGCAACTAACAAGAAAGAGGCGGTTTTATTCTGCGCGAAATTCTTCTTCCATGCGCCAATCGCACTCATCCCTGCTACGCCTACGCCTGCCGATGAACCTAAGGCTGACAGACCAAGCACAAGAACGGCCCCAAAATCTTTAAATTGTACCAAGGTGTTTTGTTCCATTACAGGCTCCTTTCCCTTTATTCTTTCAAGGGTTTATACACCACGCCGCTCCAGAAAAGGCCAGCATGGCTTGAAAACTCCAAGACATTCAATCTTATCCCATGCACTAAAACTGACATAGGTCCTAATATTATATTTATTGTATGGCCGATGGAAACGATAAAGGCTTGAATTAGAAGGTTTCCATTGCCAAAACTTGTTGCAAGAGAGTTTACCGTATCTGCAATAGCAATACCTGCCAAACCCACGGCAAAAAGACGAACATAAGAAACAACGTCGGTAAAGTTATTCATGAGGCTCAAAAGGACTGTGCCAATGCCAGAGCCGATTGTCTTTAAAATGTTCTTTTGGGGGTTTGAAAAAAATATTACAAGTGATACCCCAATTATGATGAACCACTTTCCGAAAAATGGAAATGGATCATTAAGTATGAGCATCCTCGCAACAAAAAAAGCTGCCCATAATACAAAGACCCACCCAATATCCGAAATAAAAATAATCGAAGGGAATTTTTTCACTGCCTGCCATAAGTGGCCAAGCGTCAAATGAAACGCACCTAAAAAGAAACAAAATGCCTGTAAGAATTTTAAATCATTTAATATAGGTATAAAGCCTTTAAATCCCGCCTTTGAAATCCATTCCTGGCCAAAAACAGTCCCGGTCATAAGGCCCCAGAATATTGCACAACTACTAAATAGATAAAAAAGAAAGTATGCTTTTTTGTCAGATAATTTTTTTCTAAATTTTCTCTGTATAAGAAAGGTAATTAAAAAATATAACGCGCCATATCCTGCATCGCCAATAATCATTCCAAAAAATAAGCTCAAGAATAACAGAAAAAGCGGGCTGATATCCAGCTCTTTATACCCTGGTATAATCTCCAAGAGCTTAAAGACTGGCTGAATAATAGAGATCCATTTAGGATGCTTAAGCAAGGTAGGGACCATATCTTCTTCTTGGGGATCTGAAATAACCATGGCCCACCTATGGGCTTTTTGAGCATTTTGCAACAAGCGAACAGAATCAACTGGTAAAAAACCAGTTATATATGATAAAACTTTAGACTCAGATTGCCCCATTCCCTGTATAGCCATTTCAAATTCTAGCTTTTTCTCAAATTGATTCTTGGCATCTAGAAGGCATTTTTTATAAGCTCCATAGTGCGCTAATTCATCCTGCGTCTTTTTAATAACTGCGAGATCTTCTTTAAGCCTGGCCTGCATTGAGCCAAGCGACTGCCTCGGAGCCTGAACTTCTGGAAATGCCAAATTAATAGTTTTTCTGGCAATAATAACACAATTTGCCATTTCTTTAGAATTAGAAATCCTTTTTACAATTATATCTTCTGGTAATTCTTTAATCTGCTTTAAAGGTATTTGATACAGCTTTACAAATACATCCTTGTCTTGCAATCCTTGAATTAAGGCCGGATCAAAATCTCCCCAGGGTTTATATATTTCAATTTGGGAAATTAATTTTTGTGCATATTCCTGCAGCTGTTCTTTTCGCTTTGCCAAGTCAATTATATGCTTAGAAACATGCAGGGCATCGCCGTGCTTGCCATTAGGAAGGCTTAATTCTTCTTTTGTTGCCTCTTGAGGAAAACTATTAATTGCATTGTCAATAAGCGTTATATTCGCTCGGATTTCTTCTATGTTTTTGCCTATAGGCTGTTTCTCATGCTGAACATGCAATACGCCAAGAGAGCCTAGCTTTTGAATTGTATCTTGGCTATCCTTTTCCTGCACCAATATTGTTACCTTCTTCATTGGTACTATCATGAATTTTCCCCTCTATAAAGCATTGGAAAATTCACACTAGACGTTTTGTTTCCCATGCTGCGGCTAGTGTTAACATTTCCTCTTCTCTATTAGAAAATTTTAACTAGACGCTTTATTTCCCATGCTGCGGCTAGGGCTAGCTCTTTTTCCTCTATCTTTCTCTTTGCAATCTTGCTTCTGCCCACAGCATTGCTCAACTGATCGCCAATATAAATCTTTATCAAGCGAATTGCCTCTTTTGCCTGAGGGATTTTTATCTTTTCAAAGAGGTTGACTCTTTGGCTGGTAACCAGAAGCTCCTGACGTAAAAGCACAATCCCCTTTTCAATGACTGCCATTTCTAAGCGGATTGAAATGATTTCTCGCAATAGGCTTATTGCGCTATCAACCCATAAAGGCGTATTAAATAAATCATAGTTTGCAGGCTCAAACTCTGCCTTCATAAAAACAGGCACATCAAGGCCGGCAATATTTTTTGTATCAACATTAATGTTTTTTGGTTTAAGATAAGGCCTTATATCAACGGTTTCATCTTTAAGAAGCCCTGACCAAGCCCTTGCTGCATTAACTCTTTGCGTCTCAAAGCGCTTCTTCTCTTCAAAAAGCATCTGTTGATGTAAGATCTCCATCTGCAGCTGCTGCTTTTTTAACTGCAGTGTAGGCAGATATCTTTCGTATTTACCGAGAGCATCACGATGCTTTTTTAGTTCTCCTTTTGTTAGCTTAATCTTTCCCATAATCTAAGTTTTTGTCTTTGGCCAATAGGCATCAATCAGTGACTGCTTTATAGCCGTCTCTTCCGGGGTAAAACAATCTGCCATAATCTGCCAACCTAAATCTAGTGCCTTCTCAAGCGGAATATTAACCTTTAAAGACATCATCTGTTCTTCAAAAAGTTTTCCGTATTTAAGAAGTTTATTATCCCACTGGCTCATCTTAAAGCCCATTGCACGCTTCTCTAATGTCTCGCGAAATCCTGCAAACAGCTGGATCATAGTATCCATTATTGTCCTGTGGTCACTACGAGTATCCCCGTTTACCTGCTGCTTGAGGCGGCTAAGAGAACCAAACGGCTCTATGACGGCGTTTTTAAGATAGAACTGTCCCTCTGTAATATAGCCTGTATTATCAGGCACAGGATGAGTAACATCGTCTCCAGGCATAGTCGTTACTGCAAATATTGTAATTGAGCCTGCACCTTCAAAATCAACTGCCTTTTCATAACGCGCTGCCAATTGGCTATAGAGATCTCCTGGATAACCGCGATTCGAAGGCACCTGTTCCATTGTTATTGAAATCTCTTTTAACGCATCTGCGAAGTTTGTCATATCCGATAGAAGCACTAATACCCTTTTGCCTTTTAAGGCAAAATCCTCTGCAACTGCAAGTGAAATATCCGGCACCAATAGGCATTCGACAGTAGGGTCTGCAGCAGTGTGTATGAAAAATACACAGCGGCTAAGCGCACCCTGTTCTTGTAGTGTACCCCTAAAGAAAAGATAATCATCGTATTTTAAGCCCATGCCGCCTAAGATAATAATATCAACCTGCGCCTGAACTGCAATTCTGGCTAACAGCTCATTGTAAGGCTCACCTGCAATTGAGAAGATAGGAAGTTTTTGAGACTCTACAAATGAATTAAACACATCTATCATAGGAATGCCTGTATGAACCATCTTATTAGGAATAACTCTCTTTATTGGATTCACAACCATGCCTGATATATCCATAATGTCATCTGACAGATGCGGGCCATTATCTAAAGGCGCACCACTTCCGTTAAAGATCCTTCCCAGAAGATTATCTCCTCTTGCAATGCGCATCGGATGGCCCAATAGGCGTACCTTATCTCCGGTTGAAATGCCTCTGCTGCCAGCAAAGACCTGAAGCGATACCATTCTCCCATCCAGGCGTATTACCTGCGCAAGAGAACTGCCATAGCGAGTGGTAACTTCGGCGATCTCCATATATCCTGCACCTTCAGCTTCAATAGTAATAACATCCCCTGCTATCTGTAAAATTTGAGTATAGACCTTGTGCATCTATTCTTCCTTTTTTACTGCGTGTTCATTTAACAAAGATAATATTTCATTCTTCAGCCTGCTGAATTCATCTGTCTGCCAACCAGATGAATTCCAACTTCTAAACCTTGAGCGCAGTTTCTGGAAAAAAAGTCTTGCCTGCTCTTTGTCTTTAAAGGTAAATTCTGTTTCTAAAATATTATATATAAAATCAAAAACAAAAATCTGGCGCTCTTTATCAGTTGCCTCATCAACCTTATCAAAGGCATTTTGCTGTAAATATACGAAATCAAAAAACTCACCCTTTAGATAATCCACAAAGTCCTGTATTGATACACCCTCTTCTCCGACAACCTTCATCATTTGTGAAACTTCATTGCTCCTTCTTGAGATCTGGTGGCCTTTCTGCATATGTTGCGGATTGATAAAACCTTTGTATTTTGACCAGCTTATCAATGGATCAATCGCCGGATAGCGCCTTTGATCAGAGCGTTCTCGCGAAAGCCCATGAAAAGCACCGACTACCTTTAGGGTTGCCTGTGTTACTGGCTCCTCGAAATTCCCACCTGCAGGGCTTACAGACGCGCCTATAGTAATAGAGCCAAATGAATTATCGTTCAATCTTACAAGACCAGCCCTTTCATAAAATGAAGCGATTCGTGATTCAAGATATGCAGGAAATGCCTCTTCTCCCGGAATCTCCTCTAATCTTCCGGACATCTCTCTCATTGCCTGTGCCCAACGCGAGGTCGAGTCTGCCAATAATAAAACATTTAAACCCATCTGCCGATAATACTCGGCAATTGTAACTGCTGTATATACGCTTGACTCTCTTGCAGCAACGGGCATGGAGCTTGTATTGCAAATAATAACGGTCCTATCGCTTAAAGGCTTATTAGTCCTTGGATCATTGATAAAGGGGAATGTCCTTAATGTCTCAACTACTTCTCCTGCGCGCTCACCGCAAGCCGCAATTACAACAATATCTACCTCTGCATGGCGGCTAGTCAACTGCTGTAAAACTGTCTTTCCTGCTCCAAACGGCCCTGGGATACAATATGTTCCGCCGCGAGCAACTGGAAATAGCGAATCAATTATGCGCATCTTAGTTACTAAAGGCTCTGTTGGCTTTAATTTTTCAGCATATGCAGCAATAGGGATCTTAACCGGCCAGGCCTGCTGCATAAATATATCATAAATTTTATTATTCTTATCTTTAAGCTGAGCGATTGGTTGTTTTAAGGTATAGTTACCTTTTTTATTGATACTGACAACCTCAAGGCCTGCATCCATACCAAAAGGAACCATTATATAGTGCTTAAATATTTTCTCTGGTACAAATCCTAACTTATCTGCAGCGCGCACCCTGGAGCCTTTTTCTACTAAAGGCGTGAACTCCCATTGGCTATCATCTGGCAGGGCATCTAAGTAAACGCCGCGCTTTAAGAAAAAACCGTGTTCTTTGGCAAGCTTTGGCAATGGATTTTGAAGTCCATCAAATATCTGTCCCAAGAGCCCTGGCCCAAGCTCAACCGAAAGTAGTTCATTGGTAAATTCAACCGTATCGCCAACCTTGAGGCTATTTGTGCTTTCGTAGACCTGCATTTCTGCGCTTTTACCCCTTACGCGAATAACCTCAGCCTTTAATCTCTCCTCATTATGCAAACAATAGGTAACCTCATTTTGAATAGCATAAGATTCGAAAAGCGCAGTAACCATATTGCCATTAATCTTAGTAATAACTCCGGTTCGTTTTTCTTTCATTATATTTTATTGTTGCTGGACTAATGCTTCTTCTAATGCCTTAGCTGAATCAGCAGCTTTGATATTGTCCCATCTTAATAGAATAAGAAGTTTAAACGCATAAATAACCAAGGCATCCAGATCAAAGAAATGCCCCTGACCTAAATCATCCAGCCTCTGCCAGCGAGTGAGGTCCAATATTCTTTCAGCCTCTAATATTGATATACTCTTGTAGGCATTGAGAGCTATATGAGGAATTTGAGAATCAAAAAAACTAACCTCGCGAATATTGATATTAGGATCAATATGTTTTCTTGCAGCGCGTAGCTTCACTAATTCATTTCGAAGCGATGTCTCAAACTCAAAAAATTCCTGCACAACTGCTGCTTTTTGCAATTCCTTATCTTCCATTACATGCGGCAAACTCGATAGGATATTAAAATCTTCTTCCGATATAGAATTTTCACACTTTTCTAAGAATGTTTCAAAAGAAAGCGGCGCCTTCTGGCCAAAATGCAGCATAGGAAGGCTTGAGAGTAGATATGTAAAAAAGCAAGGTTTTTTCATTTAGTAATAAGTATCTTGGAAAACGCCGGCTTAAGATAAGAAACAATATATTCAGCCAATGATACATCTGTAAAATCAAAATGAGATTTTCCGCCATCATAACTAATTATAAAACCGCCCGAGATATCTTCAGAGGACTTAAGAGTAATACCTTTTCTAATCTTGTCCTCAAGCCCGGCTACTAAACCTTTTTCTAAGGCATCTAAATCTTCTTTTTTAAGAGAGATAACTACATCTGTTTTTGATTTATCATAACTTTTTATCAAGCTCTCTATAATCTTTGCCAGCTCATTTGGTTTAAGAGCATCCTGGACGCGCGCCTTTACGAATACTTCAAGCATTGAATATATCTCTTTTTTTAGCGACAGAATAAAATCCCTGCCTGCCTGCTTTAGATCAGATTCAGTGCTTTCTTTCAGTTTTTGATTCTTATCTTTAGCATCTTCTATTAATTTGGCTGCATCTTTTTGTGCACGCTCAACTATTAGGCGCGCTTTCTTAAGGGCTTCTTGCTCAATTTCCTTACCCCTTTCCTGTGCAGCCTTTATCCCTTCTTGGTGTATCTTTTCAATTAATTCCTTGATATCTTCTGCCATAATTTTCACCTCGTAGAAAACTTAAGGGTTCTATTATATACTATACAATAAAACTCTTCAAACTATTATTTAGATGCGAGTCTTGATCCGGGCTTTATAAATGGAATTCCTTTTTTGCAGAATGGGCAGCTCGCTTCATCATACAGTGGAAAATCCAGTTTTATTAAGCTTTTTATTTCTAAATCAGACTCTTTTGAAGTCCTATCTACCAGACACGCCACGCCAATGACTTTTGCGCCGGTTTCTTTTACTAATTCAATTACCTCTTTAACAGAGCCTGCGGTAGTAATCACATCTTCTACTGCCAGAACTCTGTCTGTTGGGTGCAGAGAAAAGTTCCTGCGAAGTATCATCTTACCTAGGCTGTCTCGCTCTGTAAACAGGCTTTTTGTTTTAAGCTGCCTGGCTAATTCATAAGAAATGACTATGCCTCCGAGTGCCGGACCGATTACTACATCAACTTTTTCTTTTTTAAATGCCTTGGCCAGCTCTTTGCAAAGCATTTCAGCATATTCAGGATACTGCAAGACTTTAGCGCACTGCACATAATACTGGCTATGCAAGCCACTTGACAATAAAAAATGCCCTTCTAAAAGCGCATCTGTCTTTTTAAAAATATCTAATATTTCTTTTTCTTTCATCTTCACAGCTGTTTTGTTATCCATTGTGCAACCTCGCGTGGTTTATCTGCTTGAGTTATGGGCCTGCCCACAACAATATAATCTGCCTTTTTTACAATTGCCTCATCTAGGGTAACTACTCTTTTCTGATCCTGAATTTGCCCTCCTGGCGGCCTTATGCCTGGACAGACTACTAAAAAGTTATTACCGAGCTTTTCTTTTATATCATTCACATCCTTGGCCGAGGCAACGACTCCATCGACTCCTGATTTTTTTGCCAACCCTGCCAAAGATAGAACCTCCTGCTGAAGATTTTTCTCTATACCAATCTTTGAGAGATCATCCTGTTCAATGCTGGTAAGTATGGTTACCCCTAGGACAATCGGCCTTTCTATTTTTAATCTATCTGATTCAATAAGGACTGCATCAACTGCTGCCTTAAGCATTGCTTCACCGCCAAGACAGTGCATGTTGAACATAAAAACGCCCATCTTAACAGCCTCTTTTGCTGCATGCGCAACTGTATTTGGGATATCATGGAACTTTAAATCTAGAAATGTCTTGCATCCCTTTTTATGAACCATCTCAACTGCCCTTGGCCCATATGCAGTGAATAGCTGGCTTCCTATCTTAAAGATTTTGACGACATCGTGCAGATCATTAACAAGCTTTTCTGCCTTTTTTAAATCATCGACATCAAGAGCAACGATTAGTTTGGAGTTTGGAGTTTGGAGTTTGGAGTTTTGTATCATATTATAGTGCTTCCTGTGAGATTTTTGATATTGTTAATCTTATTGCTTATCATATGTTTCTTAATTCCATCTAAGATTTCTAAGCTAGCTTTGGGATTAACGAAGTTTGCGGTCCCGATACAAACTGCGCTTGCGCCGGCAATGATAAACTCCACCGCATCCTGCCAATTCATTATTCCACCCATACCAATTATAGGTATTTTTACGTTTTTGGAAACATCAAAAACCATTTTTAATGCAATTGGCCTTATTGCCGGACCGCTTAGGCCTCCGTAGATGTTGCCTAATCTCGGCTTCTTAGTATTAATATCAATGCTCATTCCAAAGAATGTATTCACCAAGCTCAAGCCGTCTGCGCCAGCTCTCTCTGCTGCCCTAGCAATCTCAATAATGTCTGTCACATTAGGCGATAACTTTGCTATCAAAGTTCTTTTTGTGCTTTTTCGAGCCTTCTTTATAAATTCATATGTGGCTTTGTGGTCTTGCGCAATTAATTTATTCCCTCCAAACTCCAAACTCCCAACTCCAAACTTAACATTAGGGCAGGACAAATTCAACTCAATCGCATCAACTCCAGCGTCATTAAGCCTCTTTATAATCTCAACCAGCTCATCTTCTTCTTCGGCTTGGATGCTTGCAATAATTTTTGTCTTTAACTTTTCTAAATACGGCAGTTTCTCTCGTATGAAATTCTCTATTCCATGGTTCTCAAGGCCGATAGAATTAAGCATCCCGCTAGGCGTCTCAACAATTCTTGGTGGCTTATTCCCTTCACGCGGCTTCAATGTAATCGTCTTAGTAATAATGCCGCCGAGCTTATCTAAATCCACCAACTCCTCAAACTCCTTTGCATAGCCAAAGGTTCCTGATGCAACTAAAATCGGGTTCTTTAATTTAAGCTTTCCTATATTTATTTCTGTATTCATTATTTACCTATGATCATTCTTGCTGCCAACACTAAGAGAAATACTCCAAATATCCTACGCAGTACCAAATCCGGAATTTTTTCAACAAGTTGCGCACCGATTAAGCCACCGACAAAAAATCCTAAACATACAAAGATTGCAACGGGAATTTTTACATTTCCGCTTTGGTAATATTTCATTGCTGCTAATAATCCAATTGGCGGAACCATCAATGCAAGTGTCGTGCCTTGAGCTTGATGCTGAGTCATTCCCATCAGGAAGACAAACGCAGGAATTAAGACCACTCCACCACCTATTCCTAAAAAACCGCTAAGTATACCTGCAATTAAGCCTAAGATTATATATGTAAGTTGAGTCATTTACTTGCCTCCGTATTGTTGTGTTTCGTACTGCGTCATGCGTAGTGCGTACCGCGCTATCAGTTAAAATTACTAATCACTAACCACCAAACACCAACCACTAACAATGATGAACGGTTAGAAGCTTGGCTCCACACAAAGAATCTTATACTTGCCAAATTCCTTTAACCCGCCCTTAATAAAGAACAGATTGGTCAAATATTTCATCTTGCACCATGTAAAAAAGTGCTTTCGTGGCTCCATAGAGATACACCAATATATAAATTTGTATGCAAAATTATATGTTAGCAAAAATGAAACTGCTGTTATTGTGAGCCAAATAGGATTAAATCTTGTAAGAAAGCTTGCAATTAACCCAGTTATGCCTAATATGCCAAATATATGCATAAGATGAAAATTGCCTAAATAGATAAAACCCTTTATTGGGAAAGGAATGTTGATAATGGGTGCGCTTTTGAAGAATTGCAAAACTATTTGTAACACATTCTTCTTTACATATTTATCAATGAGCGCAGGATGAGGTGCTCCGTAAGTAATCCAAACCTTTAATAAAGATGGCAGATCGGCCCTGTGCATATGGTCAATTTTTGCATCTGGCGCAAAATAATATTTCCAACCGCGTTTTCTATGATGCAGGCTAAAATCAAGATCTTCACCAGTAGGCCTACTCCAAAACGAGGCACCCTCTTCTTTTATAGCACTCACCCTATATGCAACATTACAAGTCCCAAAAAAATAGGCCTTATGGCCTGCAACATCAACCGGCAAAGGTTCCTTTTGAAATTCTGGGAAATATCCCTCTTTAATAAAACCATACCTGGGTGAAACCATATTAAACCTAAAGTGCTCACACCAAGCTTCAACTAGATTATCTTTGTCTACTCTATATGTATAGACCTCTCCTCCGACAGCTGCTATTTTTTTATCTCTCTCCAGGTGTTTTATGAGTTCATTTGCCCAATTCTTATCAGGTGCACAGTCTCCATCGGTGAATAACAGATATTCGCCTTTTACAACTTCAAATGCTTTATTCCTGGCATATGCAGGCGAAGGACAATTTGGTATCTCAACAAGCTTTATAAAGCTGTACTTCTTTTGCCACTTCTTTACTACATCTACAGTCTTGTCAGTTGAGCCCCCATCGGCAATTACAATCTCCATCCTGTCTCTTAGGTAATCAACATTTAATAAATACTCAAAGGTCTTATCAATAGTGCGCTCAAAGTTTCTTACAGGAATAATAATTGAGATAAAAGGGCTAGGCGCCATTGTCCTTCTCCTTTTTTAAAAGATTATTTTATTTATGTCAAACACGGGTCCATCTTTGCAGACCCGTTGGTATATCGTTGTGCGTTGTGCGTTGTGCGTTGTGCGTCCAATCTTAACTACACAACCTAAGCAGGCGCCGATGCCGCAGCCCATGAAGTTCTCTAGTGAAACTTGGCACTCTAGCTTGTAGAGTTTTGTAATCTTAGCAAGTGACTCTAGCATTGCATCTGGACCACAGGCGTATATCGTTCCTCGTTCCTCGTTCCTCGTTCCTCGTAAAATTTTCTCAAGAAGTTGCGTTACTCTGCCTTTGAAACCGACTGTGCCATCGTCAGTAGCAACTTGAACTCTACAGCCAAGCTTTTTGAATTCATCAACGCATAAAACCTTATGTTTTGTGTTTGCACCGATTAGAACCAAAGTTTGGAGTTTGGAATTTGGCCTTGCCTGCCGGCAGGCAGGAGTTTGGAGATTCCTTAATCGCTCTGCAAGAAAAACAAGCGGTGCGACACCTATACCTCCAGCCACAAGAATATTTCTGGTTTCTGTACTCTGGTTTCTGGTTTCTCTAAATACAAACCCATTCCCCAGCGGCCCTATTACATCTAAATATTCTCCAGGCTCTCTTTGCGAAAGTATCTTTGTGCCTTTTCCCTTTACTTCATAGAGAATCTCAAAATTCTCTCCATTAACTCTATGAACGCTTAAAGGCCTTCTAAGAAGTGGGTCGAATTTATCCGAAACTCTCACATGTACAAATTGGCCAGGCTTAGCCTGCTTTGCTATAGGCTTTGACAATAAGACTATTTTATAATAATTTTCTGTAACTTCAATGTTTTTAATTATTTTTATCTTTGCTTGAATCATTTCTTCTTAAATAATAACCAGTTAAGGTCCTTCTCACCTTCTCTGGGTTTAATCTTGATAAGGCAGTATTGGCCTTTTAGTTTTTCACCTTTTAAATCTACGATTACTTCTTTTGGCTCAAATTTAATGGTCTCAAACAGGCCTTTATCCCAAATTTCAACTTTTCCTGCACCATAAAGCCCTTCCTCTATCTCACCTTCAAAATCAGCATATTCTAAATCATGATCTTCGACTTGTATCGCAAGCCTTTTAATCCCTGTTTCATTTGGCGGCTCTTTTGGCACAGCCCAGCTTTTTAATACACCGTCTTTTTCAAGCCGGAAATCATAGTGCAGATGAGAGGCTGAGTGTTTCTGTACGACAAAAATTTGGCTTCTCATTCTACTCGACATATTTCTAATCACAGATGGGCACAGATTGCGTTTGGGTCAATATATGGAATCCTAGATTAGCACAGATATCTGTGCTAATCTGTGAAAACGACGCAAGCCTACGAAGTGAATCTGTGCTCATCTGTGTATATTTTCTTTGAGGGACATAGATTCCCTAAGACGCACTCCGGGCATTTCGGCTTTCGTGCATCACAAATTGCCCTGCCATGGTCAACAAGAAGATGATTAATCAATCCCCAGTCCTTTTTATCGAATCCCTGCATCAAATCCTGTTCTATTTTATTAGGATCATCTTTCTTGCTAATTGCAAGTCTCTGAGAGAGCCTGCGCACATGCGTATCAACTGCAATTCCTTCCACCTTGCCAAAGCCGTCAGTGAGAACTATATTTGCGGTCTTGCGCGCAACTCCAGGAAGCTCTAAAAGTTTATCCATTGAATCAGGTACTTTCCCTGAAAAATCCGCAATAATCTTCTTAGCTGCTGAAATAATGTTTTTTGCTTTATTATGATAGAAACCAGTTGAGTGAATCTCCTTCTCAAAGTCTTTTAGGTTTGCATTTGCATAGTCCTTAACAGTTTTATATTTCTTAAATAGTGATTCAGTTACTAGATTGACTCGCGCATCTGTACACCGTGCAGAAAGTATTGTTGAGACCAATATCTCAAGAGGATTCCTAAAATTAAGCGCAAGCCTTGCTTTTGGGTACTCTCTTTTTAAGATCTTTAGGATTTTATAATTATTGTTAGGCATTTATTTAAAAATCTTCCCTGTCTGCATGCTCCAAAAAAGCAAATCTAAACCAGCAACTGGTATATCTACGTTTTTTGCAAACTTTATTAGCTTATCTTCTATTTCCAGATATGTCTTTCGTGATAAGGTCTTTGGTGTGTCTTTAATTACTTTAAATTTCTTTAGATTTCTTAATATGTGCACATCTAAGATTGCCAATTCTTTGCCAAAGCCGATATTCCTTAAGAAATGGCTTGCCTCTTTATAGCCGATGCCTTTTATATTCTTAACAAGCCACTCTCGTGTTCCGAAGATATCATTCGTGTCTATCTTGTCCTTTATTCTTATGCATCCATTATCCTTTAAAAAGGCACGAGCCTCTGTAATATATCTGGATTTATTTTTATAGAATCTAGTCTTTTTCATGTGCGGATAAAGCCCACAGGTATCCGCGCTAAACAAAAGGCCTGTTTTTTCTAAATTAGTTACTATCTCATTGCACGATTCTGCCTTAGATTGAGGAGTTGTAATGCAGAAGCACAATTCAGCAAATATCTTCTTATCGTCTTGATTCCAAATATCGCTAAAATCCTTAAGGCGCGAGAGTATTTCGCTCTTCTTTAATTTATAAAATTTCTTTAATTGCGCTATTGTGTTTATTGGTTGATTATTTTTATCCATACTTCTCTTGTGCGCGGGCCGTCACCTTCGCAAAAATATATGCCTTGCCAAGTGCCCAATGAAGGTTTAGTATCTTC
>JBFZAD010000267.1:0-7736 GCA_041309125.1 Candidatus Omnitrophota bacterium | reverse complement strand
TAACAAAATCTTATAATGCAAGAACTGTAGTCAAAGGCGTAGATATGATAGTCAGGCGCTCCGAGATTGTAGGTCTCTTGGGGCCAAATGGCGCCGGCAAGACAACTACTTTCTATATGGTGGTAGGTATTATTTCTTGCGATAAGGGTAAAATAATATTTGATAATCAGGATATCACCCGTCTGCCTATACATGTCCGGTCTCGTTTTGGCATTGGGTATCTTTCTCAGGAGTCTTCGGTATTTAAAAAATTAACAGTGCAGGAAAATATTATGGCGATATTGGAGACGCTTCCCATAAGTTTTAGTGAGAGAAAGATGCGCCTTGCTAAATTATTAGAGGAATTAAAGATATCTCATCTGGCAAAAAATAAGGCATACACATTATCCGGAGGAGAGAGGCGTCGTTTAGAGATTACAAGGGCGCTTGTGACAAACCCATCTTTTATCCTCTTGGATGAACCATTTTCCGGTATTGACCCGATTGTTGTTGCAGAGGCCCAAGCTATAATAAAAGATTTAAAAAATATGGGGCTTGGGATTTTGTTGACAGATCACAATGTCAGAGAGACTCTTTCTATAACAGACAGGGCATACTTAATAGCAGATGGTAAGGTGCTTATTTCTGGAACTGCCCAAGATTTGATTAACGACCCTAAGGCAAGGGAGATTTATCTTGGAAGAAAATTCACTATGTGAACACCGCAAAATCGCAAAGGATGCATATGAATATTAAAGTAGAGAAACAGCAAGAAAATAAAGTAAAACTAAGTATAGACTTGCCTCAAGAGAGGGTGGAATCGGCGTTTAATGAGGTCTATTCTAGGATTGGTAAAGAGGCAAAGGTTGCAGGCTTTCGGCCAGGAAAGATTCCAAGAAATATCTTAGAGCAGCATTATTCTAAAATCGCGCACGAAGAAACGCTAAAGGATTTAATTCCCCAGGTTTTTAGAGAGGCGATAGATAAGGAGAATATCGCGGTTATTGATTCACCAGAAATTACGGATGTTAAACTTACGCCTAATTCTCTTTCTTTTAATGCAAGTGTTGAGGTTAAGCCAGATATTAATCTAAGCCAATATAAGAAATTAAAAATTAGAAGCAAGAAATGTGAAGTTTTGCCTGAAGATATCGAGAAGGCAAAAGACGAGCTTAAGAAGGCAAGAAAGATTGATTCCTTGGATGACAATTTTGTTAAAGGATTGGGTTATGTATCCCTAAAAGTTCTGGAGGATTCATTTGAGAGGCAGGTTTATCTAGAAAAGGCCAATCAAAATAGAATGGATTTAGAGAATCAGATTATTGAACAGCTTAAGAAGAATTCAAATTTCAAATTACCACAAGTTTTAATTAATAGAAGACAGGATGAGCTTGTGAATAATGCAAAGACAGAGCTAGCGGTTCACTATGGTTATTCAAAAGAACAGATTGCGCAAGAAGAGCCTAAGATAAGGGAGAATTTTTCAAGAATGGCCGAAGATCAAGTAAGGGTGTATTTGATCTTTGAAGAGATTGCTAACAAGGAAAATATTAAGATTGATGATTCTATGACTAGAAATGTCATGGAGTTGTTGTTGAGAGAAGCGGTTTGGGCAGAGGAGTAAAAAGTTAGGAGTTAGGAGTTCGGAGTTAGGAGGCTTTAAACCCTCCAGACTCCAAGCTCCTAACTCCAAACTATACAATTATAAAAATACGGAGGTGACAGATGGAGCCAAGACAGCAGACATTAGTACCAATGGTTATCGAGTCAACAGGCCGAGTAGAAAGGGCATATGATATTTACTCGAGGTTGTTAAAGGACAGAATTGTTTTTATTGGTACACCAATTGATGATATGATTGCAAATCTCATAATCGCACAGCTATTATTCCTTCAAATGGAAGATGTTAATAAAGATATAAATATCTATGTCAATACGCCAGGTGGCTCTGTAACAAGCGGTCTTGCAGTATATGATACAATTCAGTTTTTAAAACCCGATGTGTGTACCTATTGTGTGGGCCAGGCAGCTAGCATGGGAGCGCTACTATTGGCAGCTGGTACCAAGGGGAAGAGATATGCTCTTCCCCATTCAAGAATTATGATACATCAGCCTTGGGGTGGAGTTCAGGGTCAGGCAACTGATATCTCAATACAGGCAAAAGAAATTTTAAGGCTAAGGGATAAAATTGAAGAGATATTAGCCTTTCATACGGGCCAACCTCTGGAAAAGATAAAGAAGGATACTGACAGAGATTATTTTATGTCATCCCAAGAGGCAAAAGACTACGGGCTTATTGACGAGGTTATTATAGGAAAACAGAAAAAATAATAGTTTTTACCAGAAAGGAAGGTTTTTAGAAATGAAGAAGAATTATCTTTTAACGCCAGGGCCAACGCCCCTACCACCAGAAGTATTAACAGCACAAAGCCAGCCAATTATTCATCATCGAACACCGCAATTTATCGCAATCTTAAAAGATGTTATGGAAAATTTGAAGTATGTCTTTCAAACTCAAGGTGATGTTTTGCTTTTTACTTCTTCTGGGACGGGTGCTATGGAGGCATCGGTTTGTAATCTTTTATCAAGCGGTGATAAGGCAATTTGTATTCAGGGTGGAAAATTTGGTGAGCGTTGGACCGAGCTATGTAATAGCTTTCAAATAAAACCTATTGTTGTGGATGTAAAATGGGGCAGGTCAGTAAATCCAAAAGATATAAAAAAGTTACTTGAAGAAGATAAGTCAATTAAGGCGGTATTTGCAACATTATGTGAAACTTCAACCGGTGTTGTAACAGATATAAAATCATTAGCAGAGGTAACTAAAGATACAAATGCAGTGTTAGTTGTAGACGCAATAAGCGGTCTAGGAGTTGAAGATTGTCAAACCGATAATTGGGGAGTTGATGTTGTCGTTTCCGGTTCTCAAAAGGGGCTTATGCTTCCTCCTGGCTTGGCATTTGCCAGCGTCAGTAAAAAGGCATGGGGTTTGGTTGAAGCTTGCAAAAGCCCAAGGTATTATTTTGATTTTAAGCAATATAAAAAGGCCTGGGATAAACAGCAGGATATGCCTTTTACATCAGCTATCAGTTTAATTATTGCTCTAAATGAGAGCCTTAAATTAATAAAGAAAGAAGGTTTAGAAAATGTATTCAAGCGCTGTAGTTTATTAGCTCATGCAGTTCGTTCGGCAAGCCTGGCTTTAGGCCTTCATCTTTTTGCAGATAATGCTTGTGTTTCTAATGCCATTACCTCAATAGAAGTACCCAGTGGTGTAGACGGAGAGAAGCTTGTTAAGATGATGCGCGATGATTATGGAGTAACAATAGCAGGTGGACAATCAGAACTTAAGGGAAAGATATTTAGAGTTGCTCATATGGGATATATCAATGAATTTGATATAATGATATGTATTTCTTGCCTTGAGAAGGTATTATTTAAACTCGGGTTTGAATTCACGCAAGGCGCAGGCCTTAAGGCAGCACAGGAGATTATTTCAAGAGCATAAACTACTTCGGAGGAATAAATGCGCATATTAGTTAGCGATCCGCTTTCAGATGACGGGATAAAGATTTTAAAGCACGAAAAGGGATTTAGTGTTGACGTAAAAACTGAATTAAAACCTCAGGAATTAATAGAGATAATTAAGGATTATGAGGCATTGATAGTTAGGAGTGCTACAAAGGTTACCAAGGATGTGATAAATAAGGCAACTAAATTAAAGGTCATTGGTCGAGCTGGAGTTGGATTGGATAATGTAGATCTAGACGCTGCAACTGCCAAAGGTATTATTGTTATGAATACGCCTGGAGGCAATACAATCTCTACCGCAGAGCATACTATGAGCATGATTTTGGCCTTATCGCGCAATATACCACAGGCATTTTTGTCAATGAAAAATGGCGAATGGAAAAGGTCAAAATTCATGGGTGTTGAGCTTTATGGTAAGGTGCTAGGTATTGTTGGCCTTGGTCGCATTGGCTCTGAAGTAGCAAAGCGTGCTTTAAGTTTTGGTATGAAGGTAATCGCATTTGATCCATTCTTATCATCTGAAAAAGCAAGGCAGCTTGAGGTTGAATCAGTTGACCTTAATGAATTATTGAAAAATTCTGATTATATTACAGTGCATACCCCTCTTACAGAAGAGACCAAATATGTAATTTCTGACGATGAGTTTCAGGTTATGAAGGCCCAAGTAAGAATTGTTAATTGTGCAAGGGGAGGAATTATTGATGAGGCAGCATTGGTCAGGGCGATAGAGTCTAAAAAGGTAGCTGGTGCAGCAATTGACGTATTCGAGAAGGAGCCATTAGATAAGGATAGCCCTTTAATAAAATTGGATAACGTTATACTAACCCCGCATCTTGGTGCATCAACTGAAGAGGCGCAGGTCAATGTTGCCATTGAAATTGCAGAATGTGTTAAGGACGCCTTGTCAGGCAGAGGGATACGAAATGCTGCTAATTTTCCGTCTCTGGAGGCTGAGGCAAGTAAGTTATTGGCGCCTTGGATTGATCTATCGGATAAGATTGGTTTATTGGCAGGCCAGATATTAGAAGGAAGGATAGAGCAGGTAACTATTGTATATTCAGGTGCTATGGCTCAATACGATATAAAACCTCTTAATATGGCATTGGTAAAAGGGCTTTTGTATCCAAGCCTGCAAGAGACAGTTAATTTCATAAATTCTTTATCACTTGCAAATGAAAGAGGTATTCTTATCAAAGAAGAAAAGTTAGCGAAAGAAGAAGATTATAGTAGTTTAATCTCGCTAAATGTTAAAACTGATAAGGTCTCGCTGGTTATTGCGGGCACACTATTTGCCAACAATCAGCCCAGGATCGTTAAGATCAATGATTATTATGTTGAGGCAGAGCCAAAGGGGCACATGCTTGTAATAAATAATTATGATAAACCAGGTATAATTGGAACACTAGGCACACTTTTAGGGGTAAATAAGATCAATATTGCTAGAATGACTTTTGGAAGACAGGAACCCGGTGGCAAGTCCATAAGTGTACTAAATATTGATAGTCCGATCGGCCCCGATATCTTATCAAAGATAAAAAAGCTGGAAAATATCTATGATGTAAAGCAAGTCAAATTGTAACACTATGCATAATATAAGATTCTTTTTTGTTCTATTCTTATTATTTGTCTATCCTGTTTCTTGTGCAGTCGCAGCTGCGGATATTCAATTGGGTTCTGCTTTCTATGATTTTGGACAGATCCAGGCAGATCAAGAACTTGAGGCAGCCATACTCATAGAGAATAAGGGAGATGAACCTCTTATCCTGGGTAAAGTATCTGGAACCTGTGGCTGTATTGAAATCGGAAATTTAGGAAAAAATGTACTTGATCCAGGAGAAAAGCTCGCGATTAATTTTATATTTGATTCTACGGGTTATCTTGGGAAAGTGGAAAACTATATTCATATCAATTCAAATGATCCAGATCAGCCTTATTTAAAGATACCTATAAGAGCAGAAGTTAAAAAGGCAATTGCAGATATTGTCAGGCCCTTTGTTGATCTTAGTCTATTTTCTATCATTCTCTTAGGACTTGTTGATAGTATAAATCCTTGTGCAATTACAGTTTTGGTATTTTTTATATCGTTTTTAACTTTTGTAGGATATAGAAGAAGAGAGCTTCTTTTCATAGGGTTTAGTTTTATTGGTACTGTTTTTGCCACGTATTTTTTATTAGGCTTAGGTCTACTTAATATTTTTAAGCAACTTTTGTATTTTGAATTTTTGTCAAAAATTCTAAGTTACTTGATAGCCCTTTTTGCTTTTGTGTTAGGGTTATTGAGCCTGTATGACTTTTGGATTTATCAGCGAACAAAAGATAGCGAAAAGATAACCTTGAAATTGCCAGGTGTGGTTAAGGATAAAATACACGATGTCATACATCAGACTACAGATATAAGAGAAAAGACAGGGCATAAGAGAAAAAGCCTCGCGGGGTTACTTTGGGCGAGTGTATTGTGCGGTTTCTTTGTTACTTTGCTTGAATCAGTTTGTACTGCCCAGGCTTATGTTCCAACTCTGTTGATGGTTCTTAAAATTGGCGTTATGAGAACCAGGGCTTTATTCTATCTATTTGTTTATAATTTTATGTTTGTTTTTCCTCTGGTAATAATTATGATGGTAGGTGTTCTAGAGAAAAAATCATCCTCTGTAGGTAATCTTACAAGAAGATTCCTCGGGTTAACTAAGATTCTAATGGCATTTATGTTTTTTGCGCTATCATTTGCCATAGTTTTCTCTGATAAGATAGCAATGTGGCTTAAGCAATTTATTCAATAATTCTTTTTATAAAATAAGGGGTACTATATGAGAAGATTTAAGTTATGTGTTATTGCTGTATTATTTTTGCTGTCTTGCTTTAATGCTCATGCAGCTGAGCTTACCGTTATAGTCTCTAAAGATTGTCGTACTTGTTCTACTGTAGATATGACGGATTATTTAAAGGGCCTGTTTGAAAAACTTGTTATAAAACAATTAGATTACAATACCCCGTTGGCTAAGAAAATAACAAAGGAGTTTGATGTAAAAAGCTTACCAGCTTATATTTTAAGCAAAGATATAAAGGAAGATAGCGATTTTAATGCAATATCCAACTATATAAAAGAAGGTCAGGCCTCAATATTTTTGTTACCAGAGCTATCAGGGATGACCTATTTGTTAGAACGTGAAAAATTAGAAACAAAAGTTGATTTGTTTTTAAGTCTATTTTCTAGTAGCGCGAATTCAATCTTAAAGAATTTAAAAGAGTTGAATCCTAGCGTGCATTTTTTATTAGTGAAGGATGAAAATGGCGTTTTTACTGCCCCAAATGGAATACAGGAACTAGAAGAGGATTCGCGTTCGGTGTGCATACAAAAATATTACCCACAAATCTTTTTAGACTATTTAATAGAAAGGACAAAGGAGATTAACAGTTCATGGTGGAATCCTATTCTAAAAAAGCTTAATATCGATGAAGAAGTAATACAAAAATGTGGCCAGTCTAAAGAAGCAAATGAGTTACTGGATACAAACAGTAGCCTTAATTATGAATTAAAGATAAATCGCGGCCCTGTAATGCTTATAAATAACAACGAAATTTTTTTTATTACAGAAAATACAATATCACAGGAAATAAGGGAATATTTAAAGAATAATTAAAAATAGGGAGAGCAATATGGAAAAAAAGCCAAAGATCTATATTATTGATGTTACAAATAGAGATGGAGTCCAGACTTCAAGGATTTGTCTTTCAAAACTTCAAAAGACAATGCTTAATTTGTTTTTAAATCAAATGGGTGTGTTTCAAACTGAATTCGGCTTCCCGGTAACAAGACACGAGACAAATTATTTGAATGCAAACCTGGAATTAGCAGAGCTAAAAGAGCTAACTCCTATTCGTTTGGGTGGTTGGATGAGAGCAACCGTAGACGATTTAAAAACAGCTTTGAAATTAGTACCTAAGTTAAAACACGTAAATTTATCTATCTCTACATCAGAGCAGATGATTATGCATAAGTTTAAAGGAAAATATGACTGTCAATCAATTATTGAAGAGATGAAACTGGCAGTTAAGTTTGCCAGAGAAAATAAACTAGAAAGCGTGGGTGTTAACGCCGAAGATGCTTCTCGTAGCGACATAAATTACCTTATTGAATTTGGTCAGGCAGCAAAGGAGGCAGGCGCAGACAGAGTGCGTTATTGCGATACATTAGGATTCGATAGCCCATTCTCTATATATGACAAAAT
>JBFZAD010000266.1:0-2715 GCA_041309125.1 Candidatus Omnitrophota bacterium | reverse complement strand
GGATCAGATAAAGGCCTAAAATAATCCAGGCTAAATTCGAAAAGATGCTCTCTGAAGAACACCGCTGACTCAGGTCTCGATAAAACCTTAAAATCAGGATTAAGACCTACTATCAATGCATTTTCACGCAAGAGCCTGTCACCAAATGCATGAAAGGTAGATACCCATATATCAGTATAGCCATATGGCACCAAGACATCAACTCGTTGCTGCATTTCTCTGGCTGCCTTATCAGTAAAGGTAAGTGCTAAAATCTCATTTGTCTTGGCCAAACCTTCTGCTATTAACCAGGCAATCCTATGCGTGATAACCTTGGTCTTGCCAGTACCTGCGCCAGCAATGATTAACAAGGGCCCTTGCTTGTGGGTCACTGCCTCTTTTTGTTCTTTGTTTAAGTTTTGTAATATATCGTTCATATTCGGTCACAAAGTCACAAAGTCACAGGTTCAGTCTCGGTTCTAGAGTCTCGTTTCGCTAGCAAAAGGAACTTTTTCTAAAAAAATTTTTATATAAAAGAAAGCTGTAAAAAAAGGCTTTAATACTTCTTAATTTTAAATTGAGTATTTCAGATAATTAATGACCATAAGTATCATGGCAAAGTTCTCCATCGTTATACGATACTGAATTGCCACTATTTAATAAACCCTTGGATCTGTCTGGTGCTATAGTTACAATTATATCATCTGGAGTCCCCCTGGTCATATCAGGACCACAAGACCTTATTTTTCTAGAAATGACGCCTCCCAAATTAACATCAAACACTTCATAATTCCTACCCCATGGATCAAAACGCCATTCATTAATATAAGGTCCACTCCAACCGGGTATACTTGAACCAGCACTACCAGTAGGATCCCGCACAAAACCACATCCACAGTATACTCTAGGCTGCCAATATCCTGTATCTTGATATAAAAGCAGGGCAGCCTTTCGTAAGGCCTCGAGTTCTTGCATAGCCTTTGCTCTTTGCGCATCTAATCTGCTTGTTTGAAACAAAGGCAGCATGGCCCCTGCCAATATAGAAAGTATAGTTATTACTATTAACAACTCAAGCAACGTAAAGCCTTTTTTCATATTAAAATATGATACTTAAACTTATATTTATAGTCTCGAGTCGCGAGTCGCGTGTCCAGAGTTAAAAGGGACACTTCCATCCAAACTTCTTCTTCAACATAGAGTTACCAGGAAACGGTCCTATTACCCTCTGCTTATTATTTAACATATTCAATATCTTCTTCAAAGAGAACCATTGGAAAGCTAATATAGACTACCCTGCCTTTTCCAAAAGTCCTGATACCTTTAGAACCTTTTTCAATAATTCCTTTTACAGTCGGTTTAAAATTATAAGCATTATTAAAAACATGATCTTTCACAAAATCGATTTCCCTTATAACGCGAACTTCTTTCTTCATCGTTTTTTCCCAAAAAATATTAATTCCAACAACAGAAATTACTCCTAAGAAGAAAAACACCATAGCAACTATACAAAATATTAAGCCTGTTAGAAACTTCTTATTTGTCTTAGATTTTAGTAGCATATAACCTACAAAAGTTCCTAAGCATAAAAATATGAATGCCCCGATTATTAAAAAAATCCACATAATCACTCCTCCTTATTTAAGTCTTATAATATGTCGTTCATTTTAGGTCACCAGGTCACCTGCCGGCAGGCAGGCGCACTACGCCGTACGCGGTACGCATTACTTAACATGCAGCTTTTTGTTGCTATTTAGCTTCCCAATCTTCTCCTGCAGATTGCCCATGGGGCATATAGCGCACCAGGCTCTATGCCTTGTGCCTACCCCAAGAATGATTGAAATAATCGTAGTAATAATACACATACTTACAAAGATAGAGCCAATGGCTATCCAATTGCCCCATGATTTGATGATTCGAAATATCATAAAGCTAAATAATAAGATTAAGACAAGCCAACGAAACCATTCCTTTGCAAAAATACGAGGTATAGGTCTCTTTAGGCTAAATTTAGATAAAATAATATCTAAAAAAGCGCCTCTTGGGCATAAATTCCAACACCAATATCTGCCTCTAAAAAATGATGAGATAAGAAAAAATGTCACAAAGGATAAAAGTAAATATCCTAAAGCTGGGATAAACAACCCACCTATAACAATTATAGGCAAGAACCAAATCATTATTAACTGCGTTTTCTTCATCTTTTCTCCCAACTCCAAATTTTATAGAATTGCGGTTAGCTATACATCTTACGCAGTACGCACTACGCAGTACGCACAACGGAACATATAAGCTTTTTTCCTTGACAATTACTAATAAATAAGTATACTCTTACAAGGTGATCAATATGAAAAAAGAATGTTTTATATGTGGTAAAAGTATAATTTTTGGGAATACCCTTTCGCGCAGGGGCCAGCTAAAGAAAAAAGGTGGCACAGGCAGCAAGACTACGCGTGTCAATAAAAGGATGTTTGCACCAAACCTTCAAAAGGTTAGGATAATGACTGACGGTAAGGTTACAAGGGTATACACTTGCACAAAATGCCTCAAAGCTGGCAAAGTTAAGAAATATGTCCGCCCCCAGCCAAAGCTAAGTCAATAAATTCCCAGCACATCTTATTTTTATTCTTTCCTCTCTACTAGCTACTAACTCTTATATCCTGTATATCAAGTTGCATATTATCTTCTCCGTTGTATCTATCAAAAGAAATCCTGTATAGATCGGAAGAGCACAAGTCT
>JBFZAD010000265.1:0-3446 GCA_041309125.1 Candidatus Omnitrophota bacterium | reverse complement strand
GCAAAATTTTTAGGGCGCATGGCTCAGCTGGTTAGAGCGCCACATTCACATTGTGGAGGCCATAGGTTCGAATCCTATTGCGCCCAAATTATAATTTGATAAGGATTAAAATATGGTAATTTCTATTTCAATAAAGGAACAATTAGCAAAATTAGTCAAACTTCAGGCTATCGATACCCAGATTTATAAACTCAATCAAGAAAAGGTTGCAAAGCCAGCTGAGGTTATAAAAATTGAAATGGAATTCGAAGTTCAAAAAAAGGCTTTATCTGATCTAGACAACGAATTAAAATCTTTATTAAAGAAAAGAAAGGACAAAGAGCTTGAGCTGGGCACAAAGGAAGAGTCGATTAAGAAACTTCAAAACCAGCTATATTCTTTAAAGACGAATAAAGAATATCAGGCAATGCTAAAAGAGATAGAAGGGCAAAAAGCAGATTGTTCATTACTCGAAGATGCTATTCTTAAATGTATGGATGAGCAGGATATATTGAATAAGTGCGTCAATGAAGAGAAGCTCAGGCTGTCTAATGAGGAAAAGATTTCAAACGAAAAGAAGGCAAAGATACAAGACGAGTTAAAAGAGATTGACACTATTCTTAAAGATTTAGATTTTAAGAGAAATCAGGTTACTCCTGAGGTAGATAAAAAGATACTTTCAGTATACGAGAGAATAATTAATAGCAGAGATGGCCTTGCAATAGTTCCGGTTAGGAATAATTCCTGTCATGGCTGTCAAATGACGGCAACTCATCAGGTCGTAAATGAGATAAAGATGTTTGAACGCTTGGTTGTGTGTGAAACCTGCGCACGTATTCTCTATACAGAAGAGGATATAATTACATAGTTTATTTTTGCCAATGAAATCACTTGAAGCTTATATAGATGGTGCGGCTAAAGGAAATCCTGGCCCGGCAGGAATAGGAGTAGTTGTATTTAGTGATAAAAAAATCATAAAAAGGATCTCTCAGTATATAGGGGAAACTACAAATAATGTAGCTGAGTATACAGCGCTCGTATATGCGCTTCAGGAGGCGCTAATACAAAAAGCTAGTAGTATTAAGATATATACAGATAGTGAGTTGTTATTTAAACAGACAAAGGATTTATACAAGGTTAAAGACGGAAATCTTAAAGTGTTAAAGGCTCAGGTTGATCATCTTTTGTCTGGGATAAAAGACTTTGACATAGAATATATACCTAGGGAAAAAAATATCGAAGCCGATAAACTTGCCCAGGGAAGCATAAAGCAAGACGTTTTTATTTTTTAAGAGCTCTTTAAAAATTGGCAGGCTCTATATTAGCCGGTTACTAATATTTAGTAACAGGAAAGTCCGGGCTCCAGAGGACAATGCGGTCGGGTAAAATCTCGACTAAAATTTCTAGCCTTTTCTTGTAAAGGCTAGAAATTTTAAGGAAAGTGCCACAGAAAATATACCGCCACCACAACAATTTGGCTAAAAACTTGATTTTTACCAATTGGTGTGGGGGTAAGGGTGAAAAGGCAGTGTAAGAGACTACCATATCCATCGCGAGTTGGATAGTTTGGTAAACCCCGCAAGGAGTAAGGTCAAGTAGGAGAAGAGGACTGGTCCGGTCCGCAAATATTCTCGGGTTGGCTGCTTGTGCCTATAAAGCAATTTATAGGCCCAGAGAAATGGCTAATACAGCCATCGATTTTTATAAAATTTTTTTGGCTGAACAGAACTCGGCTTATTGAGCCTGCCCTATAGAATTTAAAAAGGAGATAAGAGTGAAAAAAATAATAATAATATTAATAGTTTTGGCAATTATAATTTCAGGTTTATTCTATGGATATAAGCAATTCTTCCAGCAAAAAAAGATTTCAGCCATAGAAAGCCTGGTGCCGTCGGAAGTAATTCAGTATATTTATTCACATAATCTTTCAAAGAAAACAAAAGATTTTAATGATACACAGTTTTCTAAAAAGCTTTCCAGTACAAATCTTTATATAAAATTCATACAACCTCAATTAGACAAAATGCAAAGGGAATTAGGCCTTATTGGGGATGTCTTAGAGGGTGATTCGGCAATAGCATTATTTTCTTCCAGTATTCTTGCACCAGTTGGTAAAAACGAATTCGATATTGGTAAGTTCCTTTTTTTGACTAGGATGAACATTAAAAAAAACATAGAGAAGCTTACAGGTGACTTGTATATTGCTTTCGCAATAAAAGACGGTGTGCTATATGAGAAATATAAGGGAATAAAGATAGCTAGTTATTCTGTGCCTAAGTCAAATATTATACTAAATTACACTGTATTATCAGATGTCCTTATACTTTCTAATAACTTGAACTTATTAAAAAGATCTATTGATCTTTATAAGGGTATAGATTCTAAATCTCTGAGTAATAACCCAGAATTTAATAAGATTACTAGCGGCTACCATAGTTTTAAGAAAAAGGCTTTAATTTGGAGCTTTACTAACCATAGAAATTATTATCAGGATATGCTATCTTCAATGAGGCAAGCTGGTAAGATTAGCCTAGAAACAAATGAACAGATTGAATTTTTTAAGAATATTTCAAAAATTTTTACTGATTTGATGATTGCAGATAATACCTATATAGACTACGATGATCTAAAAGAAGGATTAATTATAAAGACGCGAACTCTTTTTGATAGAGAGAAGGATTTATATGGTGTCCTTGGGCTGATTGAATCGTCAACAGATTTATCTAGTAATTTCTTAAAAAATATTCCACAAGATACAACTGGATGCATATTGGCATCAGTTGATCCTAGTAAATCCTGGGAAATCCTTAAGAAAGCAATTTCTTTTTTTGTTAATGAGATAGCCAAGCAGATACGAAATGAAGCTTCTAGAAGAGGGGAAAAGGATATTAATATGCCGCAGTCAATAGATATAATCTCAATAGTACAGTCATTCTTTGGCATTGAAATAGAGCAGGATCTTATTCCTTTATTGGGAAATGATTTTGGGGCTATCCTTCAGGATATAGAGGAGGTTAATTTTGACACTGCGCAGCAATCAACGGAAAAACAGGCAGCCTTATTTAGTAGTATCCCCATTCCTTCTTTAGCCGTTTATATTGAATTTAGAGATCCAATTAAAGCAAAAGAACTTATAGATAGTATTATGGCCGGTCTCTTAAATAAGGCCAATGGTTTTATAAATACTCAAGCACAAATGTTGAAACAAATAGATAGCGCTGATAAGGAGCCCTGGAATGAATCTGTCGTTGAGCAGACTGCAGAGTCGGCTCAGCCAAACATAGAGAATAAAACTCAAAATGAGATTCCAGAGGCCCAATACATAGAGATTAGTAGCGAAACTTTAGACGGTATTGAAATTAGTGTTATCGAAGTAAAGGATATACCCATAAAACCCAATTATTTTTTCTTAGATAAGTATTTTGTTTTTTCTCTTTCGCATGATGCATCTGGAAAGATTATTAGAG
>JBFZAD010000264.1:0-5354 GCA_041309125.1 Candidatus Omnitrophota bacterium | reverse complement strand
CTAAGCCTGGAGGGAATGCTTAAGGCAATGCTTTCACCTAGTAGTGAATTCTGTACCGCATGCTTTAGTTGCAATTATCCTACCAATATTCCTAAGAAATTCTCAAAAACTATTCTTGAAAAATAGACTGTTAAGACCCTATTTGCGAAGTTACCAAATCCAGAAATTAATTTAAAAAAACAATTACTTATTATTTACTTTTTGCTATAATATATTTATTATAAAGGAGGTAAAATGCAGGTGGGAGGATTTATTGAAAAAAGAAGATATATAAGATTTGATATCGCCGCAAAGGTTAAGTTTCAGGTGAGTGCGGAAAACAAAAATGAAACTCCTTCTCAGATGGTTACGGCTATATCAAAGAATTTAAGCGTTGAAGGGATTCGATTTACCTCTGAAAAGAAATTAGAAACTGGGACAATGCTTAAGTTAGAGATTAACCTGCCTTTGCAGCTTAAACCGTTGGAGATTGAAGGTCAGGTAAAATGGTGCCAGTCTCTAATGCAGCCAGATGGCAAGGAGTATTTTGAGACGGGAGTTAAGCTTTTTACCATTGAGAAGTGTGATGAGACAAGGTTTGTCGGTTATGTCAATAACCTTATGAAGCAGAGTTTAGGTAAATATAAATCGACATAATCTGGCTATGCATAATGGTTAGGTATGATGAAGCTTTGGCCTCCGAATCTTAAACAGGAGGCCTTTTATTTATAATGATAAAGGTGTTTTAGATGAAAAAAGCAATAGGTTTTAATAATGAGAAATATCTGCGGGAGCAGAGTAGTTACATCTTGGAAAGGATCAGCAAATTCCAGGGTAAGCTCTACTTAGAGTTCGGAGGGAAGCTTCTCTATGATTACCATGCTGCAAGGGTTTTGCCTGGTTACGACCAGAACATAAAAGTCAAGCTTCTTAAAGAACTTAAAGATAATATGGATATAATCCTGTGTATATATTCTGGAGATATAGAAAGGGGAAGAATACGTGGTGATTTTGGCATCACCTATGATGTGGATGCGCTAAAGATCATCGATGATTTAAGGGAGAACGGCCTTGATATATTAGCTGTGGTAATCACACGATTTGATAATCAAAAGCAGGTAATCAGTTTTAAGAATAAACTGGAAAATCGAAGCATCAAAGTTTATCTTCATACTGCGACCAAAGGTTATCCCACAGATGTGGATGTGATCGTTAGCGAAGAAGGTTATGGCAAAAATAATTATATTGAAACGAAAAATCCCCTTGTTGTTATCACTGGGCCTGGTCCCGGCAGCGGCAAACTTGCCACATGTCTTTCACAACTATATCATGATTATAGGCGTGGGATAAAATCCGGATATGCAAAGTTTGAGACATTTCCAATATGGAACTTACCGCTTAAACACCCCGTTAATATTGCCTATGAAGCAGCTACAGCAGATTTATTGGATGTAAATTTAATAGACCCATTTCACCTTGAGGCCTATAATCAGAGTACTGTAAATTATAATCGCGACGTTGAAGTGTTTCCTGTAGTAAAAAGGATTCTAGAAAAAATAATGAAAGGAGAGCTTCCTTACCGTTCTCCAACAGATATGGGGGTAAACAGGGCTGGCTTTGCTATAGTAGATGACGGGCTTGTTAGAGAAGCAGCAAAGCAGGAACTCATAAGAAGATTCTTTAGATATCAATATGAGAATATCTTAGGCATTGAGAAGAAAGAGACTCTGGATAGGATAATGCTTTTAATGGAAGAGCTAGATATTAAAATCGCAGATAGAGCAGTTGTGAATCCTGCAAGAGAAATTGCCCTTCAACCCAGAAATAAAACAAAAGAGGTTATAACTAGCATAGGCTCATGCATTCAATTTCCAGATGGGGAAAAAATAACCGGGAGGAATTCAGAGCTTATGACCGCTGCCTCAAGTTTAATCCTGAACGCGATAAAACATTTAGCTGAAATTCCTGATAAGATTCATCTTTTATCTCCAAAGGTAATAGAGAATATAAAGAATCTCAAGAAGGATATTTTGGGTCTTAAACAGGAGATCCTGGATTTGGAAGAGACATTGATTGCGCTAAGTTTGTCAGCTGCGACAAATCCTACTGCAGAGCTTGGTATGGAAAAGTTAACCGAATTGTCAGGTTGTGAGGTTCATCTTACCCACATACCTTCACCTGGAGATGAAGTCGGTCTAAGGAGACTTAAAGTGAATCTTACCACAGATGGAAATTTCCCATCCGGTGATTTATTCATTACTTAATTTTAAGGGAGGTTAGCTATGCTTGATAAAATTTTATTTTATTTAAAAGACATTTATGAAGCGCTTAAGGTCAACCTTCTGAATTTTCAGTTTACCAAAGAAAATCCCTGGGTTTGGCTGTTTATTATTTTATTACTTTATTTTTTATTGAGGATGTGGGGTTTGAGAAAATTACTTTTATTTGTAGGCCTGCTTAGCATATTATTTTTGCTAAAATACTTAGTAGATAACAATATACTTAAACAATCTTTAGTCGGAGAAGAAACATTCTTTTTGGTGTTTAAAAACATTATTTTTTATTGCATTTTGGGTTTCATTACTATTTATTTTTTATTTATCAAACAGTAAATTGTAAAGATGGATTCTAGAATAAGCACGAACTTTAAAAAGGTTTTTCCAATCATAGGTCTTGTATTTATCTTTGCTACCTTGAATCTTTCCAGGCTCAACGAGGCGCATCTTCTTATGATTATTCACGGATTGATTTATGTGATCCTGGGGATAAAATTAAGGCAGGCATATAGATCAAACTTTGCATGGATTTCATTTGCAGCTTTTTTAGCAATAATAGATGAATCTTATCAGAAGATACTTGGCTACAGATATTTTGACATCAAAGACGTGATAGCTAATATAGCAGGCGCTCTGGTAGGAGGATTCTTATTGGCATATTAAACAGGAGAAAAAATGTCTTTAGAAAAAACAATCTTAGATGATTACCAGAAGGCTATGAAGGCGCAGGATAAACTAAAAACTTCAATATTGAGCCTTATCCGCTCTGAATTGAACTATGTCCGTATTGAAAAGCAAAAAAAGGAGCTTGATGATCCTGATATACTTGGCGTAGTAAAGAAAATGATAAAGCAACACCAGGATTCCATTGAGCAGTTTAAGAAGGGCAATAGAAATGATTTAGTAGAGAAAGAGACAATTGAACTAAAAATTCTAGAGACCTATTTGCCAGTCCAGTTGTCAGAGGATCAAGTTACTAAGATAATAGATGAGGCAATAAGAGCAACTGGTGCTTCGAGCATGAAAGATATGGGCAGGGTGATGAAAGAGGTGGCAAGCAAGGCAGCAGGCCAGGCAGACAATAAGTTAGTCAGTGAATTAGTGAGGAATAAACTGAGCCCTAAATAGAATTTTATAGAAGCGCTAAAAAAGGGGATAAAATGATTTCAGAAAAAGAAAAGATATTCAATAAAGTGTTCTCAAGGGGTGTGGTAGAGGCAAAAGAGGATGATTCCGCAGAAGCAGTTGCTCATCTTATGGTTGAACACGATATTGGCGTAGTTGTAGTGATGAACAATCAGGAATTGATAGGAATAATAAGTGAACGTGATATCGTAAGAAAGGTTGTATCGAAGGGGTTATCCACAAAGGCGACCAAGGCAAGGGATATCATGACCACAGATGTTACTACGGTTAACTTAAAAGACGGTTTTGATAATATTTGTAAGACTTTGAGTAATGCAAAATTTAGACACCTGCCTATTATGTCTAATGAGAAACTCGTGGGTATAGTTTCACAGCGAGATATACTTGATAGCCTTATCCCGGATAATAAAGTATAATCTAAAAGGTAGCCACTCCATTTAAAACCGCCTTAATCAACTTTTATGAAAAAGTTTATTGCCAAAACCATAATAAAAGGCAAAGAATGTAAACGCGCTATCTTTGCAAACGATAGAGAAGAGGCTCGAAGAAAGCTTTTTAAAATGGGGCTTGAAATGTTTTCTTTGGAAGAAACACCTTACAAGGCAAACGCATCTTATAATAACACAAGAAGCCTTTTTATAAAAAGGGGATTCATAGAAGCAGTAATTGTTATTTTTATAATATTTACTTTAGCGGTACTGTTTTTCAACAAAGAAAATGGCGGAGGTTCCTTAACTGCTTCTGGCTCCATTTATTTAAATGCACAAGTCAAGTTACGAGATAGGAATTTTTATATTACCAATAAGAATAATTTTAATTGGGAAAATGTCAAATTCATAGTAAATGCCGGCTCTTCTCACGGGAATTACGAATTTGATATAAAAATAATTGATTCCAGAAAGACATATATTTTAAAAACAACGCAATTCGCGCGAAAAGATGAAATGCATCTTAACACCTCGTTAGTACTGGCTGAGGATTTTACTATCATGTGCGACACGCCCAAGGGTAAGGGGTATTGGCATGGAAGGTAGCGTATAGCAAATAGCAAATGGCGCTAACCACTTATTAGCGCCTTACGCCTTAATCCTTACGCAATACGCTGTACGCACAACGCAGTACGAAAAACCTTTCTTATAATTTTACCAAGAATCTATTGATCACTTCTGCGGCGCGTTTGTTGGCGCCAGGGGGCCCGAGCCTTTCTTTTATTGTAGATAGATCCTGCCTAATGCTTTCAAGCCTTTCCTTATTAGTTAAAAGCGTAAATGCATCATTGGCTATTTTTTTTGGTGAGGCATTGAATTGGATGTATTCAGGGATGAGTTTCATTCCTACCACAACATTAACTAAGCCTATATAAGGGATCTTAATTAAGGATTTTGCAATAAGCCAGGTTAGAAAAGATACCTTATATATAATAAACATTGGTTTCTCTAAAATAGCAGTTTCTAGAGTCGCAGTGCCTGACGCAACAAAAGCAAAACTAGATGCATTTATTCCATTATAGGTGTCATTATCAATGATTAATGCATTTGGATAATACTCATTTTTTATATGTTCATAAATATCGTAATTTAAAGATGGCGTTTTTAGGATTATGCACTGAATAGTTGAAAGTTTACTTGATAATAGTTTTACAGATTCAAGCATAATAGGTAGATTATATCTTACTTCTTTTTCTCGTGAGCCAGGAAGTGCAGCTAGAGTTAAAATTTTATTAGATAGATTATATTTCTTTATAAATTCTTCTTTTGTAAGATTTGGTTTTATCAAATCTATTAAAGGATGGCCTATAAAATCGGCATCCATATTATTATTCTTGTAAAGATCCTGTTCAAATTGGAAAATTACAACTATTTTATCTATGATCTTTCTAATAAGATTAATTCTGTTTTTGCCCCAGGCCCATACTTGTGGGCTTATATAGTAAATAACTTTTATACCTTTTTT
>JBFZAD010000263.1:0-8975 GCA_041309125.1 Candidatus Omnitrophota bacterium | reverse complement strand
GAATGGGCTGCCCGCGTAGTACACACAGAGAGTAGCTCCCAGGAGCTTACAACAAAAGAAAAAAAGATAAAATTTCTTTATTTTAAGGCAATGCACGAATTAAGCGATAAGAATATCCGTGAGATATTTGCCTCAAGTAGTAAACTTCGCAGAAGATAACTATGCCTGAAAAAGATAAGCTGCCATCAATAAAGGGTAGAATTGTAAGTGTTATAGGCCCAGTGGTGGATGTAGAGTTTGCTACGGCTAATATGCAGCCTGCAATAAATGAGGTTTTAAAGGCCGAGACTTTTGATGAAAAAGAGGTAGTGCTTGAAGTTGTTGAGAACTTAGCAGGTAATATTACAAGATGCATTGCGCTTAATACAACCATAGGCCTTCAGAGAAATACATTTGCAGAAGTGACAGGATCTGTAATCAGAACTCCAGTAGGAGAAGGACTTTGCGGCAGGCTCCTAAATTGTATAGGGCAACCCATAGATAAATTAGGCCCTATAAAAGAAGAAAAGACCATGCCAATAAGAAAAAATTTAGATTCTTCTGGGGCGGATAATCAATTTGAGCAGCTTAGCGGATATCAGGTCTTGCTTACTGGAATAAAGATGCTCGATTTATTATTTCCACTGGTAAAAGGGACAAAGACCGGTATATTAGGCGGGGCTGCGCTTGGCAAGAGTATATTGACACTAGAGCTTATCAATAATGTTGTAAGACATCAAAGCGGCATCTGCGTCTTTACAGGGGCAGGAGAGCGTATTAGAGAGGGAAATGAGCTATATAATGAATTACAAAGGCAAAAGATATTAGACAGGGTTGCCCTTGTGTTTGGCCAGATGGATGAGCCCCCGGGTGCAAGATTTGAAGTAGCCTTAACAGGCGTTACTATTGCTGAATATTTTAAGGAGCAAGGCAAGGATGTATTGTTTTTTATTGATAATGTCTTTAGGTTTGCCCAGGCTGGTGCGGAGTTGTCGACCTTGATTGGAAGGATTCCTTCAGAGACCGGCTATCAGCCGACATTACCTTCAGAAATGAGTGAGTTCCAAGAGAGGATTCGCTCTAGTAAATCTTCGTCAATTACTGCAATAGAGGCAGTTTATGTGCCAAGCGATGATTTGACAGATCCAGCAGTTGTTTGTATTTTTAGTTATTTAAACACAATGCTTGTATTATCGAGGGATTATATCCAGCGAGGACTTTATCCTGCAATAGATCCTTTAAAATCAAGTTGTTCTTTTCTGGATCCATTAATAATAGGTAAAAGGCATTTTCAAATTGCCCAGGATGTTTTGAGGATTTTTAATAAATACGAAGAGTTACGCCGTATCGCATCAATTATCGGGATAGAAGAGCTTTCACAATCAGAGAGAATTCTTTTTGAGCGCGCTCAAAAGTTACAGAACTTCCTTACGCAGCCTTTTTTCACTGCAGAGCTTTATACTGCAAGAAAAGGAGAATTCGTAGAATTAGAAGAGACACTCACCGGATGCCAAAAGATATTAGAGGGAAAATTTGATAAGGTGGCTCCCGAGCATTTTTATATGATTGGAGCAATTAAAGAAGATATGGTAAAATAATACAGTCATGGTTCCAAAGCTTGGTGAAATTTTATTGGAGAAGAATCTACTGACGCGCGAGCAGCTTGATGAGGCGTTGGCTCAATGTAGGAATTCTGGTGAATTTTTAGGCAAGATTCTAGTTGATCTGGATGTTATAACAGAGAAGGATTTGCTACAGGCCTTATCTGAACAGTTTAAAATTCCATATTGTTTCTTGAAAGATGTACAGATTGATGCCGGGCTTATAGATAATGTACCTGCCAGGTTTGTCCTTCATTATAAGTTCATGCCTATAAGATTAGAGGGTAATAAGCTCACCATAGCGGTATCTAACCCTTTGGATGTATGGCCCGTTGAAGACATAAGACTGCATTTAGGATATGAAGTAACAATTGTCTTGTCAACAGAGACGGACATAGAGGATGCCATAAGGCGGTATTACTCACAATATACCTATAAGATCCAGGAGATACTAGATTCAAAATATGTGATCCAAAAGAAAGAAGAGGCTAAAGCAGACTCAATCCTTTCTAGGGATCTTCATAAAAAATATGATATGTCAGGGGATGTCTCTGTTGTAAAGCTTGTCGAAGGTCTATTAAGAAAATTCCAAGAGGAGAGGGCAACGGATGTCCATATAGAGACATATAGTGACAGGCTGCGGATAAGATATAGAGTTGATGGCCTGTTATATGATATGCCCATAGGCGCTCAAATCAAAAAGGTTTATCCGGCTGTTGTTTCAAGATTTAAAGTTATTGCTGGTTTAGATGCGGCAGAGCAGCGTCTTCCTCAAGATGGCCAGGCAAAGATACAGATAGCCTCGCAAGAGGTGGGCCTTAGGATTTCAGTGTTGCCAACTTTGCATGGAGAACATCTAGTAATTAAATTAATATCCTTGCCAAACGTAAAGGGGTTAGAAAATTTAGGATTTCTTGATTATGATGTTTCAACGGTTTCAAATCTATTAAGAAGGCCTCATGGCCTTATCCTTTTCACCGGCCCCAAGGGTTGCGGCAAGACTACTACTATGTTTTCGTGTCTGAGCCGCATAAATACCGAAGATACTAAAATCGTGAGTATACACAGCCACATTGAATATGAGGTGCCAGGTATTACTCAAGTCAAGATTGATTCGGATTCAAAAAATGTATATGACAACTTGCTTAAAAACTTCATCTGGCATGATGCCGATATAATAGCAGTTGAGGAGATAATGAATTTAGAAATGCTTGAATTTTGCATAAGGCTTGTTCTTACCAATCATTTGGTGCTCGCTACTTTAAATGCCAAAGATTCTGCAAGTTCTATAGTTCGATTGCTAGACTTAGGGGTAGAGCCCTATTTGATTGCTTCGAGCCTTGAGGCGGTAATTTCTCAGAGGCTGGTAAGAGTTATATGTCCTGAATGTAAAGAACCGGATACAAGTTATAAGGTAAGACCTGAGGCACTGTCAATGATGTCTCGGGTGTTTAAAGGAAGAGGCTGTGAGGCTTGTAAATTTACCGGATATAGATCAAGGACCGCGATCTATGAGATTATGTTGATGACTGACGAGCTTAAAGATATGATTTTGAATAAGTCTTCCCTTGATATTATAAAAAATAAAGCCAGGGATTCAGGCATGAAAGGCCTTTGGCAGGAGGGTTTTAAAAAGGTTGAGCTGGGGATAACAACGCCAGAAGAGATTACGCGCGTAATTGAGCTAAAAGAAAAAGAATAATCTTTTTAAGGAACCACGATTTTATTTACAATCATATTATTCTCTAAAAGCTCGTTTGATTCAGGCTTGACCTTTGTCTTTAATCTTTCTACGCAAAGGAGATTGTTAGACTTTTGTAATTCGTAGATAAACTTAATAAGCTGCTTTATATTAGATTCAAAATTTAATTCCACTGCATATCTTTTATAAAAATCCACCTGTTTTACATCTTGAGGTTTTATATTGTTAATGCGTATTAAAGACCCCTGAGCAAGGCTTTCAACATCTGTCAAGACCTTCGCTAGTATCTCCTCATCAGAACCAGTCAATTTTACATAAGCCCCATAATTATCATACTCTTTTTCTATGAGCTTGGCCTGTTTAATTCTTTTTTGATTCTTTGCTAAGTTTATAGTCTTTGACTGTATTTGATTGTTAGTTTTCTTCCAATAGCGGTTGATTGGCTCAAATACGAGAATAAAGGCCACAACCAGAATTACAACCGATAAGGTTAAAGCTCCTAGCATCTTTTCTCTGTGCGATAATTCTTTGAATATCAAGCCTTCTCCTTATTACTTGGCGGTAGATAAAGGGCATATTAACTGGAAATCTGCACCCTTTTTGCCGGTATCCTTTTTTTCGCTCACATAATCCAATTTTACATTTTCAAAAATCGGCGAATCCTCCAGGATTTTTACATACTCGAATGCCTCTGACATATTTTTAGACGCGCCTTTTATTGTAACCTTCTTATCGTATTCATAGTCAAATACAGCTATCTTGATGGCTTCGGGAGTTATCTTATATAGTTCAGAAATTATATCTATGGCAGAGTAATTTCCTGACAGCCTTGATCTCACTAATTTTATAGTAGAGAACATGGTCTCTAATTTCTCTGCCTTAGGTGAGCTATCTTTAAGCCTTTCTTCAAGAGATGTGAGTACGATATTCTTGTCATTGAATTTTTTAAAGATAAAAATAGATAAAGAGAGGATAAGGATTAAGATTAGGCTGCCCAATGTAAGAATTTCGTGTTTTTTTGCTATCAGAAGGCGGCCCTCTTGGATATCCTTTGGTACAAGATTAATCTTGGGCATATCGTCTGTAATGCAGCCGCCGATTATATTGCAGGGTGAGATATCTTCTGGAAAATTTGATTTTGTGAGATTTTTTGCCGTATTAAGGCAGTCAATGAATTCTGTAGGTATGGATAATTCTGATGTTATTTTTTTGTCTAAATTGAGATCTTTTAAATTCGTTGCTCCGGTAAGAATAATCTTGGCTGGATTATTTAGTTTGTGTTCTTTTTCAAATGTTACAAAAGTACGCCGTATCTCTTCAATAAATTTAGAAATGGCCTGTTCTTCCTGAAGTTGTGACATGCCGATTGTAATCGCACGAGTAAAGAGGAGTTTATTGCCGGAAAATACAATAACATCGGTTGTTGCCTGATCAACCTCAAGCACTCCATTGATAGCCGTGTCTTCTAAAATCTTCTTAGTATAAAGGCTTGATCTAGCCCACCTAAGTGTATCCTGGGAGCTTAGGCCCATAGAAACAATGTCAATATTGATCTTTTTAAAGATATCAAGATAACGGTGTATTATATTTTTGTGTATTATTGCCAAGATCAATAATGAAAAACCGTCTTTAGTCTTATCAATAACATGATAATCTGTGATTATTTCTTCTTTGTAATAAGGAAGCTGTTTGATAGTCTGGAAATCAACCATCTTTTTTATTTCTTCGTCTTTAGTAGATGGTAGGGTGAGAAAACGCACACTTGTCAGATGCCTTGGAATGCTTATAGAAAGCTTAGTTGGCTTGTTGCGGATGCTCTTAATAGATCCTTCAATAATCTTTGCAATATCATCATCAGAGACAGAAGTTATATCTTTGGCAAATAGGCTTAATATCTTTTTGTATGTTTTGGGAGATTCAACCTGTATAAATTTTAACCAGTGGCTTCCTATAGAAATGCAAGATAGGATATCTCTGTCTTTATGCATTAGATTATTCGTCTTAAGACTATCACATGTTTTGCAACTTATTGTATATTACTAAGATATAATTGTCAAGTATGCATATGGGTATAGATTTCTTTTGCACAAATTTTAATTGTAGTCAGGGATATATTTATGATATAATCATAATATTATAAATAAGTTATAATACATAAATTTAATATTATGCCAATTTTTGTTTATAAAGCAAAGACAGGCCCCAAGAATATTATCACAGCAGAGATTGAAGCAGAAAATGAAAATATGGCAATCTCTAAGATAACTGAATTGGGGTATTTTGTAATTTCACTTGAGCCAAAGGTAGGTGCGCCTGCTACAGCCAGATCAATACAGGGTATAACCAGGGGCAAGGTAAGGTTGTCCGATGTAACTTTATTTACACGTCAGCTATCTGATCTATTGGATTCAGGCCTTACCCTGGTGAGGGCCTTGAATATTATTTCAGGGCAGACTGCGAATAAGAGATTGATAGCGGTAATTCAAGGTATTACCGATTATGTGAAGGAAGGGGTGTCATTTTCAGAGGCATTGAGTAAATACCCAAATGTCTTTAGCCCTTTATATGCCAATATGGTTAAGGCAGGAGAGTTGGCAGGTGCGCTGGAAAAGGTTTTGGCAAGGCTTGCAGAGCTCCTAGAGAGCGAAGAGGATTTATTGTCCCGAGTGCGTGCTGCTATGGCATATCCTTTACTTATGCTATTAGTGGGCTCAATGACGATATTTGTCCTGATGACATTTGTTATACCTAAACTGGTTGAGATGTTCGAAGAAATGGGACAAATGTTGCCTTTGCCGACGCGCATACTTATTGCTATTAGCGATATCCTTGTTGAATATGGCTTGGTTGTTATGGCTTTAATAGTAGTCGTATTTTTTATATTAAGAAAGTGGAGTCAGACAAATGACGGAAGGCTTATTTTTGATAAAATAAAATTATCTATTCCAAAATTCGGAGAGTTTTATCGCAAGTTGGAGCTGGCCAGGTTCACAAGGATGCTTGGGACGCTTCTTACAAATGGCGTTCCCATACTACAATCTCTTAGAGTAGTTACGCAGACTCTCAATAGCCAGGTTTTGAAGAATGAATTAGCTACTATACATAAGTCAATAGAAGAGGGGTCTATGCTTAGTAAGGAGATTTCAAAAACCCAGGAATTCCCTCTTTTTTTAAGTAATATGATTGCGATTGGAGAGGAAAGCGGCAGGCTTGATAGCTCACTGCTTAAGATAGCAAAGACCTATGACAATGAGACAACGAGAGTCTTAAAGATTCTTACATCTTTAATTGAGCCTCTCTTGATATTGTTCATGGGCTCGATTGTTGGATTTATTGTAATTTCAATGTTGTTGCCCATATTTCAGATTAGTATTATAGCTCGTTAATCTATTAAATAACCAAGCTCCAAGTAACAATAACCAAACAATGACCAATAACCAAATTTCAATAACCAAACAAAACAGTTTGGTGATTAGTTATTGAATATTTAGATTTGTTTGGAATTTGCCTGCCTGTCGGCAGACAGGTATCTTGGTTATTGGTTATTTCGTGAAATATAATCAAAAGAAGGAGATATGATATGAGAAACGAATTAAGGATAAGAAGCGAAGAAAGAGCCTTTACGCTTATCGAATTAATGCTAGTAATTGTGATTATCGGCGTACTGGTTGCTGCAGTTGTACCGCGTTTGACCGGTAGGACTGAAGAGGCGCGCATTACACGTGCAAAATCAGACATTGAGAGCATCTCTCTGGCCATAGATATGTATGAGGTTGACAACGGAGAATTTCCACCTAATATAGAAGCACTTCGCAGCAAGCCAGGCGATGCAGAGAATTGGCGAGGGCCGTATCTCAAGAGAGAACCTCTTGATCCCTGGGGCAAACAATACAAATATAAAAATCCAGGAGATCACAACAAAGAAGACTATGACCTCTATTCTAATGGTAAAGATGGGGCAGAGGGAGCAGATGATGTAACTAATTGGGATTGAGTACAAATTTGTGAAAGAACTTAATGTTTTGTTCAAAAAGTCATTTTTTTAAAATCATTCCTTCAATTTTCTCTTTTCAAAATTCAAATTCAATAAAAAGTTTTATCCTGCTTGAGTTATTACTTGTGGCAGTTATTCTAGGAGTAATCTTTGGCGTGTCAACCCCGCTTTTTAAAAGGACATTCTCCAACCTTTCCTTAAATAATGAAGCCAGCAAATTAGCCAAGCTGATTAAATACGCACAGGTAAAGGCAATATCAGAACAAAAGTCTATTAAAATGGTAGTAGATGTCGAGAATGGCTGCTATCGTCTGTTTGAGAAGTCAATGGGCGAAGATGAGTTTAAAGAGATAGTCGGTAGATGGGGAAAGAATTTTTGCATAGCTAGTAATATGAAGCTAGCCATAGATAATAATGAACTTATATTTTTGCCAAACGGCTCTATTACAAAGTCAAGGATTACTATATCAAATAACCAAGAGCAGAGTTTACAAATAGAGATCCTAGGAGGAATTGGCCGTGTTAAGATATTGTAGGTGTCATAAGCATTCAATTCGGGACAAAGGGATTTTGCTTTTTGAGGTTATGCTTACTGTGGCAATTGTAGCAGGTGCGCTTGTCTTTATTTTACACGCATTCTCTGCATCGCTACGTGCAACAAAATCAGCTTCTTTAATAACAAATTCGTTTTTGTTATTGGAGAATAAGCTTTTTGAGATCGAGAACGCACTGATAGGCAAGGACATCGATTTAGAGTTTATTTTAAGCGGTGATGAAGGAAATTTTGATCAGCCATGGTCTGGATATAAGTTTAAGGTAGAGCAGAGCAGCAAAGGGGAAGAAGAAGCAGAAGAAGGAAAAAAGATTTTACTCGATGCCTTAAAACTTACAGTTTCAAAAGAAGAAAAGGATGGAAGAATAACCGGGCAAGTAGATACACAAACTTATATAGCTTATACTAAAGATTAATTTTGTATACGATTATGGGAATTAAGAATTTATCCAGGCGTTTTTTTGGGTTTACATTTGTTGAACTTATGATTGCTATTACTATTTTTGCTACGGTTATTACCGCTATATATTTTACATTTCACACCGGAATACGCTCCTGGAAGAGGATAGAGCAGGATTCAAACATTTACCAGGAGATAAGACTTGCAATTGCAGATATCACAAGACAATTGCAGAATGCCTGCCCTTTTAGCGCAGAGAATATACAGACCGTTCCTTTTGATGGGAAGGGGAATTCTATTTCATTTTTTTCTGTAGTTTCGTTTAGCGATGACCCAAATATCTTAGAATTAGCAAAGATAAACTACGAGTTTCTAGATGGCAAATTGATTTGCTCTAAAATACCAGTAAAAGATTTGCTGAAGTCTGAACCACTGGAACAGGATTCTTATAATGAAGATATTCTGGAAGTTGATAATGTAGGCTTTGAATATTATTATAAGTCTAATGAAGAGAATGGAAATTATGCATGGAAAGAGACCTGGCCAAAGGATCCAAAAGATGAAGAGCCGAATTCAGATGTGATTCCAAGGGCAGTAAAGATTGCTTTTACGGTTAATGATGAGGTTACTAAAACACCATTAGAAATTGAGAAGTTGATTCTGATAAATTGCGGAAAAGAGATTAATGAATAGGGGAATAGTACTTTTAGTAGCGCTTTGGGTTTTGATAATACTCTCGATGCTTG
>JBFZAD010000262.1:0-7768 GCA_041309125.1 Candidatus Omnitrophota bacterium | reverse complement strand
GAATTTTAACGGATGTGCATATGCTTGACATAGGAACGGATGTGATTACGCAAAAGATCTCAAAGGAATTAGATATCCCATTCTCCCTGGCAGAACAAATTAATGTCAATCATTCAAGCCTAGACAGCAAAGATTCTAAAGATGAGAGAGACGTGCTTATCAAGAATAACAATATCTATAAGAATGTAAAGGTGAGCGTTCTTAATTCAATAGTCAACAGTGCCAGTAAGGATTTGATAGCAGTTATCAATAATAAAATTAAAGAAATAACAAAGTCTACCCCAAAGAAAGAAGCCGTAGTGACTGGCAGGATTACGCTTTTGGACGGCTTTTTAGAGATGATGGAATCTAGCATGGGCCTGCCGGTTAAAATAGGCACACCTCGCAATCTCAAGGTGAGCTCAAAAACTCCTTTAGTAAAATATACAACAGCAGCAGGACTTTTGCATATGGGAATAAATTCCTATATGCATAAGAAAAATTCCTTCCTAAAAAATTTATCAATCCCGGGTCTTGCCAATAAGATCAAGCTCGTCTATCAGGATTACTTCTAAGAGCAATTACGTAAAAAAATCACAAAGTCAAAAAAAATCTATCTATTGATTCCGCTTTGCCTTTTTACGGTTTATTTAATTGACATACCAATATATTTATGTTAACTTAAACCAAATGATTGAGGGTAATTTAAGGATTCTACGGAAAAAAATATCGGACATTTGTAAAAAAGTAAATCGAGATTCTAAAGATATAAGGATTATTGCCGTAACTAAGGGCGTTGGTGTAGATAGGATAAAAGAGGCGATTTCCTTTGGCATAACAGAGATCGGGGAAAATTATATACAAGAGGCTAAATCTAAGCTTCCAGCACTTAAAGACTATAATATAAGGTGGCATTTTATAGGGCATCTGCAGTCAAACAAGGTAAAATATGCAGTAAAGATATTTGATCTAATACAATCTGTAGACAGTATTGAGCTTCTAGAGGAAATAAATAGAGAAGCAAGAAAGAATAATAAAGTTCAGGATTGTCTTGTGCAGATAAATACTTCACAGGACACCGATAGATTCGGCATAGATGTAAAGTCAGTTTTAGAATTCTTTAAACTTTCAAATGAATTTAAAAATATTGACATAAAAGGCCTTATGTTGATGGCCCCTTTATTAAAACACATGGAGCAGACTCGCGAGCATTTTAGGGCTGTAGGGATTTTGAGAGATGATATAAATTCCTCTTTTTTAGATGGGGAAGAAAAAATAAAGATACTCTCAATGGGCATGAGCTGGGATTATGCAATTGCATTAGAAGAGGGCAGTAATATGTTACGTATAGGAACGGCTATTTTTGGGGCAAGAGGATAGATGGATAGAAATACCATTGGTGTTATTGGTTGCGGAAATATGGGTAGCTCAATAATTGAGCAGATTAAGGCCTTTTATTCAATTTATGTTTTTGATAAAGATAAAGCGAAATTAAAGAATCTTAGCCAGGTGCATACTGCGAATACTAATAGAGAATTGGCTGGTTTGGTTGATGTGATTTTACTTGCTGTAAAACCCCAAGATTTTGATTATGTATTAGATGATATTAAGGATGATTCAAAAGAAAAATTAATGATTTCTATTGCCGCCGGGATAGATACAGCATACATTGAAAGGAAGCTAAATGCAGCCAGAGTAATCAGGGCCATGCCGAATATCGGGGTTAAGATTGGTGAGTCAGTGACTAGTCTTTGTAAGGGAAGTTTGACCTCGGATAAGGATCTTGAATATGCAAAGAATCTTTTTGAGCATTTTGGAAATACAAAGGTAATAGCTGAGAATATGATTAATGCTGCTACAGCAATTTCCGGAAGCGGGCCCGCATATATTTTTTATACATACGAAGAAGATCTTAAAAAGCCAGACAAAATATCTGATAAGACAAAGAATGAGATCGTAGAAAGATTAAAGAGTGCTGCCATGGCAGTGGGCTTTAAATCTGATATGGCTATCTTTTTTGCCGTTAGCACAACTAATTGCAGTATTGATCTGGTTAAAAAAACAAAGATTGCTCCCTCTGACTTAAGGATACAGGTTACCTCGAAGGGAGGGACGACAGAGGCTGCCTTAGAGATTTTGAAGAATGGACTTTCATGGGATGATGCAGCACGCGCCGCATTAAACAGGGCGAATGAATTATCCAAAAGATTGACAAGATAGTTAAAGCAAATATAAACTTTTTCCAAGGAGAGGGAGATGAGCAAAATAGGGATTATAGGTGGAAGCGGCTTGTATAAAATAGATGGCATAAAGAAGATTAAAGAGGTTTCAATAGATACTCCTTTTGGCAAGCCATCTGATAACTTTATTACCGGAGAATTGGAAGATAAGGAGATCGTTTTTCTGCCTCGTCATGGAGTGGGACATCGCATTTCTCCCAGTGAAATAAATTATCGTGCCAATATTTACGGAATGAAAAAATTGGGCGTTGATAGGATTATATCTGTTACGGCATGCGGAAGCCTAAAAGAAGAAATAAAGCCTTTAGATTTTGTTGTGGTTGATCAGTTTGTTGACCGCACAAATCATGCCAGAGAAATGACCTTTTTCAAAGAAGGTGTAGTTGCGCATATTATGTTTTCTCATCCGGTTTGTAAAGATTTATGTGATGTTATTTATAACGCAGGGACTGCGCTTAAGCTTAATATACATAGCGGAGGAGTCTATGTTAATATGGAAGGTCCGGCCTTTTCTACTCTGGCAGAGTCACAACTTTACCGCAGGTGGGGTATGGATGTAATTGGCATGACTAATATGTCTGAGGCAAAGCTTGCTAGGGAGGCGGAGATGTGTTATGCTACGCTGGCCTGTGTTACTGACTATGATTGTTGGCATCCTACTCATGGCAGCGTTACGGTTGAGGAGGTTATAAGCAATCTCTCTAAAAATGTTGAAAATGCAAAGAAGCTTTTATTAGCCACTATAAGAGCGCTCCATAAAAAAAGGAATTGTTCTTGTAAAGATACATTGAAATACGCTATTGTCACAGATAAAAAGCTTATTCCTAATAAGACAAAAAAAGACTTAGACATTATAATAGGTAAATACCTTAAGTAAGTCCGCTTTCGGAGGACGAACTTACCCAGCACTAATTTTGTGAGTATTATCATATATAAAATTAGTGCTCATTAACTATGCAAAACAAAGATTATAAAAATACGTTAAATTTACCGCGAACAGATTTTCCTATGAAGGCCAATCTGCCGCAGAGAGAGCCTCTGATTTTAAAAAAATGGGAAGATGAGGCCTTGTATTCTCTTATAAGAAAAAAAGGTATGGGTAGAGTAAAATATATTCTGCATGATGGGCCCCCTTATGCAAATGGCGATATACATATTGGTCATGCCTTAAACAAGATCTTAAAAGACATTATAGTGAAATATAAGACTATGAATGGCTTTGATTCTGCCTATGTTCCTGGATGGGATTGCCATGGTCTTCCGGTAGAGCATCAATTATTCAAGGAATTGGGTATAAGTAAATATCAGATTGATAGGGTGGCATTCAGACAGAAGGCATATAAATATGCATTGAAGTTTGTTTCTGTGCAGAAGGAGCAATTCAAGCGTTTGGGAGTCTTAGGAGATTGGCAAAATCCATATCTTACCTTAGACCATGGATATGAATATAGCATTGTTTATACATTATCTAATTTAGTCAAGAAGGGGTATATCTACAGAGGCCTTAAGCCGGTTAATTGGTGCTGTGAATGTGAAACAGCATTGGCTGAAGCAGAGGTAGAGTATGCCGATCACTCATCTGATTCAATTTATATTAAATTCGAGATGATAGATGCATTCAAGAGATTTAAAGACCTGCCAGAAAAGAAATCTTATTATGCCCTTGTTTGGACAACTACGCCTTGGACTCTTCTTGGTAATGTTGCTGTGGCTGTGCATCCTGATTTTGATTATTCATTCTTTGAATGCGGTAGCGAAGTATTATTGTTAGAAAAAACTCTGGGAGAGGCATTCATAGAGAAACACGCAGGAAAAATAAAATGTGACGACTGCAAGATTATCAAAACATTAAAAGGTAAGGAACTTGAATTTTTAGGGTATAAGCATCCATGGATTGATAGAAGTTCAAAGTTCGTATTGGCAGATTATGTTACTGGCGAGGAAGGCACAGGCATAGTCCATACAGCACCTGGCCATGGCCAAGAAGATTATATTACCGGACTTAGATACAATTTAGATATTATTATGCCAGTGGATGACAAGGGTCAATTTGATCAAACTGCAGGAGAGTTTAAGGGTCTTAGGGTTTTTGCCGCAAATGAAAAGATAATTGATAAATTAAAGGCTATAAACTTGCTTTTATATAATGATAAAATCACTCATTCCTATCCACATTGCTGGCGCTGTAAGAATCCTATAGTGTTCAGGGCAACTGGACAATGGTTTATGAAAATAGATCATAATGGCTTAAGAAAGCAGTTATTAGAGTCGATTGATAAAGATATTACCTGGGTTCCTTCCTCGGGGAGGATGAGGATACGAGAGATGGTTTCTGGTAGGCCTGACTGGTGTCTTTCTAGACAGAGATACTGGGGCCTTCCTATTACAAGTATAGTCTGCTCAAGCTGCAAAGAAGAAATACTCAAGGCAGAGGTCATTGATAATTTTGCCAGGTATGTAAAAAACGAAGGTAGCGATGCATGGTTTAAGAGAGAATTAAAGGACTTCCTGCCCGATAATTTTTCATGTCCTGTGTGTAAATGTAAAGATTTTAAAAAAGGAGAAAATATAATAGATGTATGGTTTGAGTCAGGGGTAAGTAATCAAGCAGTGCTTAAAGGGCGTACTGAATTAAAATTTCCTGCTGAATTATATCTTGAAGGCAGTGATCAGCACCGAGGCTGGTTCCAGTCTTCACTTATTCCTTCTGTTGCCATTGATCAAGTATCTCCTTATTCAAGCGTTCTCACACATGGATTTGTAGTGGATGGGGAGGGAAGAAAGATGTCGAAGTCTCTGGGTAATGTTATCTCACCCCTTGATATAATAAAACACTACGGAGCGGATATAATCAGGATTTGGGTTGCCTCAAGCGATTATTCAGACGATGTAAGGATTTCAGATGAGATTATCTCCAGGATCATTGAGATGTATAGAAAGATTAGAAATACATTGAGGTATATCTTAAGTGTTCTTTTCGATTTTTCTCCTGGCAAAGACAAGATTTCTTACGCGAGGCTGACTTCGATTGACAAATTAATGCTTTTTAGATTTGAAAAATTATTAAAGGTTGTCAATACCAGTTTTGAAGAATTTAATTTCCAGGCAGCATTTAAGAGTATCTATAATTTCTGCAATGAAGAACTTTCATCGTTTTATCTGGATGTTTTAAAAGACAGGCTCTATACTTTTTCCTCGAGCTCACAAATGAGGCGTTCGGCCCAGACAGTCCTGTATGAGATACTCAATAGACTGACGAGGGTGTTAGCCCCATTTATAAGTTTTACTGCCGAAGAGGTCTTCCAATTTGTACCTCGAGAATCGTCTGAGAAAGAAATTCAAAGTGTTCATCTTTTGGATTGGCCTAGCCCAGTAAACGAGTGGTCTTTTAAAGATAAAGATGGCAATATTGAGGATATGCTTTCCACATTACTAAAGATAAGGCCGCATGTCTTAAAGAGATTAGAAGAGGCAAGGGGCTCTGGCTTAATAGGAAGCGCTCTTGAAGCCTGTGTTAGTTTTCAAGTTGATAATTCCCAGCTTTTAAAATATCTGGAATCATACACTGATACACTAAGAGAGATTTTGATTGTTTCTAAGGTAGAACTTGAATATCTAGAGAATTTAAAAGAAAAAAATATTGTTGATACTTTTGGTAATTTGAATATAATTATAAAGAAAGCGTGCGGCCAAAAATGCGCTCGGTGTTGGAATTATCATTTGGATGTTGGTAGTTCCGGAAATTTTAATGATTTATGTCCACGTTGTATTGAGGCATTGGGGGCAGGAGACAAAAAATAAACCGTATCTATTTACTCAAGGAGGGTTTTTCTAATGAAGAAAATGTCTAAGAAGGAATTAACAAAATTTAAGGATTTGATATTAAAAAAGAAAGATCAGATTCTTGACCAAATAGAACATATTGCAAAAGATACCTTAAAACAGTCCCAGAAAGATGCATCAGGCGATATATCAGGATATACTTATCATATGGCAGATGTTGCTACCGATACCTATGACAGGGAATTTTCACTGGGCCTTGCTTCAAACGAGAGGAAACTCCTCTATGAGATTGATGATGCGCTTAAAAGAATTACAGACGGCAGTTACGGCCTTTGCCTTGAGTGCAATAAATCAATCTCTAAAAAACGCCTAACAGCCATACCCTACACTAAGCTTTGCCTTAAATGCCAAGAAGATAGAGAGAAGTAAGCTTTTCCCCTTTATGCCCACAGGCCAAAGAAAAGAACAGACTTTAAAGAAAGACAAAAAACTTTTTTGGCGCTATTTTCTATTAATCATACCTATTGTTTTGCTAGATCAAGCAACTAAAATAGCAGTTACCAGGAATCTAAGCCCTGCCGAAACTATTCCTTTAATTAGAAATATCTTGCATATTACATTGGTATTTAATACGGGGTCTGCATTTGGAATGTTTAAAGACATGACCTTTTTTTTTACAGGGCTTACCATTGTAATTATATCATTTATAGCCTACAGACTTTTCTTTGAAAAAAACGAACTTGTATCAGAAATAGAAGCATTTAGCCTGTATTTAATCCTTTCAGGTGCAATCGGAAATTTAATAGATAGAATTCGGTTAGGTTTTGTAATTGACTTTATTGATTTGAGAGTCTGGCCTGTATTTAATGTTGCAGACAGCGCCATCACCTGCGGCGCGGTATTACTTGCAATAAGCATTTTTAAATCTTCTAAAATAACCGCTAACCGCTAACCGCTATACGCTATTATGTGCCCAATACTCTTTCAGATAGGCATCTTTAATATATATTCTTACGGCTTAATGATTGCTGTAAGCTTTATTGTGGCAAGCAATTTAATTTATAAAGAGGCGAAGAGAAAGAATTTTTATCCAGAGGTTTTGTATAATCTGTCATTTATAATTCTTATTGCCGGAGTAATAGGATCAAGGCTGCTTTATGTATCTATAAATTTTAGAGATTTTATTGACAAGCCTTTAGATGTATTTATGCTAAATAAAGGAGGCTTAGCTGTATTTGGCGGAATAATTGTCGCATCATTGAGCAGCGTTGTATTTTTAAAAATAAAAAAAATCCCAATATTAAAAGCGCTTGATTTGGTGGTTCCTTTTATGGCCCTTGGCCAGGCCATTGGCAGGATAGGTTGTTTATTGAACGGTTGTTGTTATGGACGAGCTAGTTCATTTGGCATCTATTTTCCAATCCATAATGAAGTGTTATTACCTACTCAAATTTATTCCAGCATTGCGCTTATCCTGATATATATATTCTTAAGGAAATTCCAGTGGTACAATAAAATTGATGGAGTGGTATTCTTCTTGTATATTCTTCTATATTCAATAAAAAGATTCTTTATTGAATTTTTGCGTGGCGATACCATCCTAGTTTTTGACGGCATTACGTTATTTCAATCCTTTTGCTTGCTTCTATCTCTAGTTTCAATTTTCGCCATCCTTATTTTAAGAAAAAATAAATTAAATGCAAAAATATAGATTTGTAGTTACAAATGAATTTTCTGGAAAGAGGCTTGACATATTCCTTTATTCA
>JBFZAD010000261.1:0-8535 GCA_041309125.1 Candidatus Omnitrophota bacterium | reverse complement strand
TAATTTTAATATTCCTTATTTTCTCCTTATCAATGACCCTTTCACAAGATGTAAGTTCTGCAATCTCAAAGCCATGTTTTGTGCTAAGCTTATAGATCTCCCTTATCTTTTCTGGCGTGACATTTTTTCCTAATGAGAAACTTTCATATCGGTATTCAAGGGCTAATATCATTGGTTCTGCCATGCATGGAAAACACAAGCCCTCTGGCAAACCAAAATCAAAATTAAACTTTACATTGCCAGGGGGTCTTATTGCCACGCCGTCAATTACCAGTATGTCATCCCTTATGTTATTGGGAATTTTTCTTGGATATGATGAATCAAATATGACGGTGCCGGGTTTTATTGAGTCTAAGGATATACCGTGAGGAATCTTATTTGTTGCTATTATAATTATATTTGCATTGGCTATTTCATTTTCAATATCATCTATTAGCTTAAGCTGAATCTTCTTTTCGCTCAATGAGCGTGAGAGTATCTCAAGGCTTTCCCTATTTGTTGCCGTTACGTAAACTTTTTTTGTATAACGGCCCAGTATCTCAATACAGATTCTACCAACGCTACTTGTAGCCCCTAAGACAACAATTTTAGCCCTCTCCAGGTCAATATCCATATAATTTACAGCCCTAAGCACAGTCTCCGGGACCATTGCAAGGGTAAGAGATGTTCCAATGGTTAGAGGCGTATTAATCTCTTTTGCAACCTCAAGGCCTCTATTTCCCACAAATGAGGTAAATGCAGTCAGACACATTGCTTTTATTTTAAGACTCTCTGTAAGTTTTGCAGCATTAATAACTGCCCTTGTAACCTTCTTTGGATTAAGGGAGAGCATCTGTTCTGTTAAAAGCGGGCACATGACCATAACGCCTTTTGCAGTCCTGCCCAATACAGAGCGTAAGCCCTCTACTTCGGATGCCTTAAATGGCTTCATCCATTCAAGCACCCTTTTGACAAGGAGCTTTTTCTTACGCTTCATCCCAGGCTCATAGCGATGTAAAAGATCTTCGTTTATAGGATGTATTACTAAGCCAAAATCATACATTTTGCTCTGCCCTTTTCTTTATTGCGCGCAACATCCCGCTTATGGCAAGTTTAGTATTTCTCTCTAATTTATCTTTTACATATTCCTCTAATACGGGAATTCCCCAATCAAACTTCGCAGATACAATCATGCGGGTATTATCTTTATCAATCTCAAGGAGCTGCCATTTGCCTTCATACTGTTGGTAGTCACCTTCTGTCATTCTAAACCGTATCTCAGAGTTCTTATCGTCTATAGTGTCCTCCTGTCTCCATGAAAGCGGGGCACCGTCAATCTCTATCTCCCATAAGGAAATAACCTTAGCAGGCTGATTGTCAAGAATCTTAACTTTTTTTACAAATTTCATAAATTCAGCAAAGCGTTCAAAATCTTTGAGTAAGGTAAAAACCTTATTTTTTGCAGACCTGATTTTAATATCCAGTTCTATCTCGTGCATAAAGGTATGTAATAAGTGCCAGTTTAGAGGTTAAAGCAATGCAGTCTTAAGCTCATCTTCCCTTTTTTTTCTGTTATTCGTCATAAGCTTTTGACGAATCCAGCGGTCAATATAGTTCTTATGGAACCTCCAGTCAGTACCGATCTTAAAGGCTGGGATTTGACCGTCTCGCGCAAGCTTGTGCACGGTAAAGGGGTGGATGTGCAGATATTCTGCAACCTCTTTAGTTGTAAGTATTTCTTTTTTCGACATAGCGCCACCTATTTTGACAAATTATAAACAATCTACAGTATACATATATAATTATAAATTGTCAATGAAATTCGCCCATAAAGAACCTTTTTTTGATTGGCCAGAAATAAAAAAGCGTTCTTCATTAAAAAAGAACGCTTTTAATTAATTGGGCTTGAACGGCTTTAACTTGAATCAATTATGTTTCTTCGTCGGCGTCAAAGTTCTCTTCTGCATCTATGTCATCGCCCTCTTCTTCAATTATAGCTAGGGTTTCTCCAACATCAACTCCCTCTCCATCCTGATAGAATATCTCTGTCAGAGTCCCTGATGCAGGTGATGGCAGATTAAAGGTTGCCTTGTCTGTTGTAAGCTCAACAAGATCATCCTTTTCCTTTACGCTTTGGCCTTCCTGGACATACCAATAGGATATCGTGGCCTTTTCAATCCCTTCTCCTAGTTCAGGCAGAATCACTCTTCTCATCTTGCTGTTACTCCTTACTATTAATTAAAATTTGTTTTAAACTTATTTATAATTATATGTTTACATTCATTTATGTCAATAGTTTTGTTTAAAATTTTTTTTAAAGAGGTCATGTTACAATTCAGGCCGCATGGTTTTATGAATTTAAAGTGGTCAAGATTTGTATTTATATTTACAGCCAAGCCATGGTATGTTATCCAGTGGCGTATTGCAATACCAATTGAGGCTATTTTCTCGTCAGAAAACCACACTCCAGTAAAACCATCTTTTCTTGAGGCCTTTATTGAGAATTCTTTTAAAAAATCTATGATAATATTCTCTATAACCCTTAAAAATATCCTGATATCTTTTTTATATGTATTAAGGTCTATTAATGGATATACAATTAGTTGACCCGGCCCATGATATGTTACATCTCCTCCTCTATCTGTATCGACTATGCTAATTTTATTTTCTTCTAATAATTTACTGCTGGCCAAAATATTATCGGAATATAGGGATGTCCTGCCTCTTGTTATAACAGGTTTGTGCTCACATAGAATAAGCTTATTGGGGGTTTTTTTCTCTCTGATTTCCCGAAGGGTATTTTTCTGAACTAGGTAGGCCTGGCTAAAGTCTATAATGCCCAAATCGCAATATTCAAATTGCATTGAAAATTTTGAAAAGTTTAGGTTACTTATGCGTATATGCGCTTCTTATTGATTCTGTGATAATCTCTGACAGAGACGGGTGTCCGAAGATTGTCTCTTTAAGATCGGTTGAATTGATCGAGCAGTTAATTGCAAGGGTCAATATATTTACTAATTCAGTGGCCCTTGGTCCTACGATTACCCCACCTAACATTAGGTTAGTTTTTTTATCAATTACTAATTTGATAAAACCCTCTGTCTGCTCAAGAATATTCGCCATCCCAGAAGCTAAAAAGAAGGATTTAGTCACGCTTATGTCTCTATTATTCTTGATAGCCTCATCTTCGGTAATACCGACTGATGCAACTTCGGGTTCTGTGAATATGCAGTTTGGTATGGCGCTATAATTGGTTTTAAACTTCGGAGATTCGTTCTTGCTTGCAGAGTATATATTGTATACTGCGATACGTCCTTCATAGGCAGCAATATGGGCTAGCTGATATTGGCTTGTGCAGTCACCTGCAGCAAATATATTTGGTATGTTTGTTTGTAGGAAGCTATCTGTGATAATCTTACCCCTTTCTAATTTAATTCCCAAAGTCTCAAGCCCAAGGCCATCTAAAGCTGGCCTTCTTCCAACACAGACAAGTATTGCATCGTATTTATCAAGATTTATCTTTGTGACATCGGTTGAAAGCAAGACCTCAATACCCTTCTTTTTAAAAACAGACAAAATCTTCTTTGAGGCCTCATTATCCAAATTTGGTATAAGCTGATCCATTAGCTCAACTACTGTTACCTTGCTTTGGAATGAATTAAATATCTGGGCAAATTCACAGCCAATAACCCCTCCCCCAATAATTAGTAAATTTCTTGGTATGTTCTGGATATTTAACAGTTCTGTTGAGCTCAATACCCTCTTATTGTCGAATTTTAAAAAGCTTAATTCAGCTGGTTTTGAACCGCTTGCTATAAGTATATAATTTGCCTCGATTGCCTTATCATTATTAAATAAGATTTTATTATTACCGATAATCTTGGCATCTGCTTTTATATAGTCAATATTCTTTCTCTTGACCAGCGATTCCATCCCGCTTTTTATCTTTGATACAACTTTATCCTTATGTTGAATTGTTTTTTTAATGTCGAGCTCAAGATTGTCTATCTTTATGCCCAGATTAGCAGATAATTTTATATTTTGTATGATATTAGAAGAGTGTACTAGTGATTTGGTGGGGATACAACCTCGGTTAAGGCAGGTTCCGCCAAGCTCATCTCGTTCAATAAGGGCAACCTTAAGCCCGAATAACTCTGCCTCAATAGATGCGGTAAACCCTGCCCATCCTGCGCCAATTATTGCAAGGTCATATGTCATATGTTCAATTCATTTATAGAATTCTTGATATTCGTACAGGCAGCGTTAAAGAAGGATTTCTCCTCTTGGCTTAATTTAAGCTGAATAATCTTTGAGATTCCTTTTGAATTGATTTCCACAGGCACACCTATACATATATCTTCTGCATCATATTCACCCTCCAGATAACAAGAGGCGCATGTCTTAAGGGTCTTATTAGTTATGATACCTGCGACTATATTAAATATGGCAGCCGATGGCCCAAAGTATGCACTGCCTGAACCGGCTAGCTCTACAATTGAGGCGCCCCTTCGGACCGTATCTTCAATCAGCTTTTGTTGTTTTTCTTTGGATATAATATCTAAAAGCGGCTTATTCTTTACGGTGCTTAATCTAAGTAGCGGAAGCATATCCTTGCCATGGCTTGCTATTACCATTGTTTCGATATCAGAGCTGCTGCAATTCAATTCCCTGGCAATGAGATTATTGAACCTGCCTGAATCTAGAGTTCCTCCCATTCCAAATAACCTGAATCTTGATATATTCAGCTGTTTATAGGCAATATATGTGGTGATATCTAAGGGGTTGGTGACGATTATGACTATCTTTGAATCGTTGAGAAAGGGTTTGATCTTAGTGCAAACTTCTTTGATTATATTTGCGTTTTTCTTAAGAAGGTCTTCTCTGGTCATTCCCGGCCTACGTGCAAGTCCGGCAGTGATTACTATAATGTTACAATTCTTTACAAGAGAAAAATCATCGCTAGAGTATATCTTTGAATCTTTTTTAAGGATTGCAACTGAATCTTCCAGATCCAACTTTCTGGCTTCTGCTAAATTCTTCTCAATGTCTAACAATAGACAATCTGCAAGGTGAGAATCAACAATGCGCAGTGCCGTTGTAACACCAACATTTCCTGCGCCACCTATTATGGCAATTTTGTTTCTCATTGGTTAATCCTATTTTAATTATTTAATCCTCTTGATGATGGCGTCGGCCATTTCCTGCGTGCCAACTCTACTGGGGTCATCCTTTACTTCTTTTAAGTCATAGGTTACGTAGCGGCCTTCTCTTAAGACGTCTGATACAGCCTTCTCAAGCGAATCGGCTGCCTCTCTTTCGCCGATATATCTAAGCATAAGAACTCCTGAGAGAATGGTAGCAGTTGGATTTACCTTATTTTGACCGGTATATTTGGGGGCAGAGCCATGCACAGGTTCAAAGAGCGCAATCTCATCGCCAATATTTGCTCCTGGCGCGATTCCAAGCCCTCCTACAAGCCCTGCACACAGATCTGATATTATATCTCCATAGAGATTTGGTAGGACAAGGCAATCATAATTCCATGGCTTGGTAACCAGCTGCATAGCCATGTTATCAACAATTGCCTCTTCAAAAAGTATTTTGCTCTGGTATTTCTGGGCAATCTTTCTTGCAGAATTTAAGAAAAGTCCGTCGGTTGACTTCATGATATTTGCCTTATGCACAACAGTTATTTTTTTACGATGATTGTCCATAGCATATTTAAAGGCAAAATCAACTATTCGCTCAGATGCCTGTCCTGTTATGGGCTTTATTGAAATAGCTGCATCTTGAGGTATGGGTCTTTTCTGATATTCATTAATCTTGGAAATTATCTTTTTTGTCTCATCTTTATTTCTGTCAAATTCAATCCCTGCGTAAAGGTCTTCTGTGTTTTCCCTGAAGATTACGATATCAATATTTCTATATCTTGATTTAACCCCCTGATAGCTTTTTGCAGGCCGAAGACAGACAAATAAATCAAGAGACTGTCTTAGTGAAACATTCACCGAGCGAAAGCCCTCTGCTATCGGAGTTATAATGGGGCCTTTAATAGCTATCTTATTTTTTCTTACTGATTTAAGCACGCTTTCTGGCAGGGGACTACCTGTTTCCTTAAATGCCTTTTCGCCTGCCTCAACCTCTTCCCATTTTATCTTCACTCCCGTTGCGTCAATGCATCGTCGTGCAGCAGAGCTTACCTCTGGGCCTATTCCATCTCCTGGTATTATTGTAATTGTATGCATATGTAATTTTAGAAATTGAGTGTCTTGTATTTCTTGACGTGGGCAACAAGACCGCCGTCTTTTAAAAGTGTTTGCATGACATCTGGAATAGGATGAGAATTTATCTTCTTGGCCCTGGTCTTATTTTCTATTGTACCCTTATCTAAATCAATGGAGATTTCATCGCCATCATCTATATTATCTGTATCGGCCTCTAACAAAGGAAGGCCAATGTTAAATCCATTGCGGTAGAATATCCTTGCAAAATTTTTTGCAACAACTGCCCTTATCCCAGCCTCTCTTATGACTAAAGGGGCCTGTTCCCTTGATGAGCCCATTCCAAAATTGCTTGCTCCAATAAGTATAGTCTTTCCTGGGATTATTTTTTTGTGAAATTCACAGTCTAGATCTTCAAACAAATGTTGCGAAAGCTCCTTCATGTTGGTTATAGAAAACTTATATCTTCCTGAGATAATCAGGTCGGTATTGATATTGTCGCCTAATTTAACTGCCTTTCCTTCTATCTTCATAAAAACTATAGGGTCTTAAATTCCTGGATATTTTTAACCTTCGTCATTGCAACGTCTAGGCTGATTACGCCCTTTTGGTAAAGCTCTTTAAGACATTTATCCATCGTCCTCATGCCATACTGCGCACCGGTTTGAATCAGGGTTGGTATCTGTTCTATTTCATGTTCACGTATTAAATTTCTTATTGCAGGTGTAGCTATCAAGATCTCTGTTGCCAGGCATCTTCCTCTATTATCTGCGCGCGGTAGTAGTAATTGTGAGCATATGCCCTGTAAACAATCAGCAAGCTGTAGCCTTACTTGTTGCTGTTGATGATGAGGAAATACATCAATAATACGCTATATTGTCTGCGGGGCATCTGGGGTATGCAGTGTTGCAAGGACCAAATGCCCTGTCTCTGCAGCTGTCAAGGTAGTTGATATGGTCTCTAGATCCCTCATCTCTCCTACTATAATTACATTTGGGTCCTGGCGCAGGCAATGCATTAGTGCATCGGCAAAAGAATGCGTGTCTGCATAGACCTCTCGTTGTTTGATAACAGCTTTTCTGTTTGTATGTATAAACTCAATAGGGTCTTCAATACAAATCATAAGGCATTCACGTTCATTGTTGACCAGCTCAAGCATTGCTGCTAATGTGGTAGTTTTTCCAACGCCAGTGGGTCCTGTTACTAAAACAAGTCCATTGGGTCTTCGAGCGAGGTCTGCTAATATTGTAGGCAGATTCAATTCTGCAAAACCGGGTATCTCCAGAGGAATCCTTCTAAATGCAGCTTCAATAATACCTTTTTGCTGATGCACATTTACCCTAAAACGATCCAGATTCGGTAGGGCAAGGGAAAAATCTAGTTCCAGGTTTTTTTCAAACATCTCTTTTTGTGGATTTGTTAGTATTGAATATATTATCCTCTTGGTATCGTCTTTTCTCAATTTTGGAAAATCTGTCCTTATTAATCTTCCATCAATTCTAATGATAGGCGGCTCATCGACAGTAATGTGCAAGTCGGAAGCTTTCTTCTCGACCGTCATCAACAGCAAGTCTTTTAGTTCCATAACATCTCCTTATTTTAGGTATTTGTAAGGTTCGGCAATCTTTCCCTCTATTGCTGAACTTGCAACTGTAGCCGCTGATGCAAGGTAAATGGATGCATTGGGATTACCCATTCTTCCTTTAAAGTTTCTATTTGCAGTTGAAATTACTACTTCATTATCGGCAGGAATACCTGCATGTGTTCCCACGCATGGCCCACAACCGGGATTTAAAAAGCAGGCACCTGATTCAATAAGGGTTTTTACAATTCCTAACCCAAGTGCATCTTTGTAAATAGCCATCGATGCAGGAACAACTATAAATTTAATCCTAGGATTAACCTTTCTTCCTTTAAGTATCCTTGCTGCAATCTTTAAATCAGCAAGCCTTCCATTAGTGCATGTGCCGATAAATGCCTCATCTATCTTGGTGTTCTTTAGTTTGGTTACTTCTGTTATATTGTCCGGACTGTGAGGCATTGCAACAAGTGGAACAATTTTAGAAACGACAAAACTAAATTCCTGAGCATACTTTACGCCTTTATCGGCCTGGACAGGTTTTATTTGCTTGTTTGTTCTTTTATTTAACCAGAAAAAGGTCTTTCTGTCAACAGGCATAAAACAGCACTTGGCACCCATCTCTACAACCATATTACACATGGTAAAGCGGCCATCCATATCTAAATCATTAATTGCCTTGCCATAGAATTCAATTGCCTTGTATGTAGCCCCATTTGCCTTAAGTTTGCCCATTAGAAACAATATGATATCTTT
>JBFZAD010000260.1:0-7730 GCA_041309125.1 Candidatus Omnitrophota bacterium | reverse complement strand
GAAAACATTTTATAATGCTTACCAGCCAGCAAGAGGAGATGACGGAACCTCTTTTGCGCCGAGCAGTGTTTTGGAAATTGATATTTCTCAACTTAATAGTGCAATATACAACGATAACTATAATTTTAATGGGGTAATTTATATAGACTTAGAAGAATGTTACTCCACTCTTCTTAACAATTCAGAAAGGCAAGCCCTGGGTGTAATGCTTTCCAATGCCGAGGTCTTGCCTAATAATGGCCTGACTCTTTTTACTAATAATAATGTGTTTCTTAAAGGTAATTATAATTTAGACCCGATTGGAGATGACGTTATTAATAGAGACAAAGATGATCAACAAGTAGTAGATCGCGTAATAACAAAAGGTTATACTGCATTAGATCAACCCGGCTGGTATCCTTCTAATCTGAAATGGCAGCCATCTCAGATAATTACAAATCGTCTGCTTTATACATTGTCAGAAGATTTCCCTGAGCCGAAATATATGCCTATGAATGATTCTAGAAGAAGTCAATATGATGATGAACATAACGGCCTTATTCCAAATCAAGAACATTTTATTGAAGATCGTAATTGGGGTACACCAGGGGCTGACTGGATGCCACTCCCAGACGATGTAAGCTTCTATGATTTAGACCATGATAATAGAATCGATAGGAGTGAAGATATAAATAGATATTTTGAAAATAGTGGAATCCAAAGACCATCTATTTGGTCAAGCACAACAGTAAGCCAGATTTGGGGCACAAGTACAATTAGTAGTAGCGATACCTATGTTTATTATTTTAGTAATGGGCGAACTATGAGACGCTATGACATACTTGATGACTTGTCTGGCGCCATAGAGAGAGCATATGATTCAGAATTTGCTTTTGAAACACCCGGTAGAGACAATAATATTACTCCTTCAAAATCAAACGTTGTAAGTGATAAACATATTTATAATACCGCTGTAATATCGCCTTACAGAAGCAATGAGCAGAATACAGTTGAGACTTTTTCTTTGGAACGATGGAGTTCTAACACACAACGAGTTATAAACGGAGCCTTTATACAATTAAGCCCAAATGAAACTCTAGATACACAAAGGTATTTACTTCCAAGCAGCCCTGGCGGCAGTAGGATTTCCCAACCAGCAAAAATATTTGAATATGAAACACGTTTTAGAACCAGAACACCTCCTGAAGGCCTTTTTGTTTCTGGGCAAGTAAGCTGGCGCATTGTGGATAATTCGGTGTTTGATAGTTTTTAATAGCACAGATTAAATAAGGCCACAACTTACGGAGTCATAAGGATGACGTAAGTTGTAAAGCCGAATTTGCCCAGCACTAATTTTGAAACAATTTTTATATTCAAAATTAGTGCTGGGTCAATTCGCACAGCGACTTATGTTCGCTCATTTCATTCGCTCCATAAGTCGCGTGCTCATTGAATTTACCTACCTTTACTTAGTCTTCCATACATATCTACCAAACAAATCAAGACAAATCATAGCTTCCATTTCTTTTAAAAATCAATAAGCAGTTATTAACATTTAAATACCTTTTTTTATATAAAACATATTGACAAATAAGGGATTATGAAATATAGTAATAAATTAATTAGTATTAATATAGGATGGGGTCACAAAGTTACCATGTCACAAGGTCACACGTAATGTATAAACTTACTGGTGACTTTGTGACTTGGTGGCTTCGTTTGACCATTAAAGGAGATGATGATTGATGGGCTTATCCATAAAGTCAAAGAGCCTTAAGGTAAAACTACAGATTGCATTTTACTTGACCTCTCTAATTCCTCTTTTATTTTTAGGATATATTGTCTTTTTTCAAAATACTTATGTTTCTTATCAATATGTCCTTTTTGCATTTCTTGTCGCTTTGATAATTGCATCCAGTGGCTATTGTCTTATGAAAAATATGATATTCCCGGTTATTGATGTCAGCAATAAGGCAAGGGCAATTGCAAGCGGCAATAGTGGTTTTCAAGTCGAGATAGAGGCAGAAGATGAGATAGGAGATTTAAATATAGCTCTGGATAAGCTCAATGATCGAATACGTGACAATATAAAAGAATTGGACGAATATAGCAAGAGGACTAACCAGATAAATTCAGATTTGAATAAGAAGATTATGTCTCTTTCTGCGCTCCTGCAGATTGGTTCTTTTATTTCAAGTTCTGCAAAGATTGACCAGGTATTGGGGTTAATCATTGAGAAAGTTTCACTGATACAGGATAATAATTCAGCAATGCTTTTTATATTAGATGACAAGACAAATGAATTTGAGCTTAAGTATTCTGCAAAGCCTTTTGACAAAGGTTTAGAATCTTTAAGGATTAAGCAAGAAACTAATGTATGGCATAGGCTTATGCATGATAAGGAAAGCCTTGTGATTGATTCAAATAGTATAAACGAGATATTAAAGATTGAAGGTGTGCCTGACTTAATCAATGAGATAAAGGCTAAGAATTGCATTATATTTCCGATTGTCTTACAGACACGGACAAAAGCTATTTTAGTTATTAGTAATAGCAATAATGATTTTTGTTTCACTGAAGATGACCTTGAGATTGTCAGGCTTTTTTCAAAACAAATAGCCATTGCAATAGAGAATGACTTTTTAACAAAAAGGGCGCATGAATTAGAGACTAATGATGAGGCCACAGGGGTATTTAATGAAAGGTTCATTCGTGCAAGGCTGGATGAAGAGATAAAAAGAGCCGTAATATCACAGAGACCATGCGCATTTATTATATTTAAAATAGATAATTTCCAATTCTTTAGGCAGTGTTTTGGCCAGGGAAATTGTGATGATGTTTTAAAGAAGATAGCACGTATTCTTATTGAAAATTCCCGCAACATAGATAAAGTTGCCCGTTTCGGGCTTTTTGAATTTGCGCTTCTCTTGCCGGAACTGAATAAGCGTCAGGCCTTAGAGTTTGCTCAAACAGTAAGAGACAGGATTGTTTCTTCTTTTAAGAGTGAAGACAAGGACAAGAGGATTACTGTAAGCGCAGCTGTGAGCGAAAATCCAATTGATGGGGCTAGCGCAGATGAGCTTATAAAACATGCCAAGGGCTTATTTGAGAATGCACAGGCAAAAATTGAAAATAGAATTTTATCTTAAAAAAAAAATAGATGAGTCAATCTTTCAGAAGGGTTGTCCACAAGAAATTAGGCGAAATTTTAATTGAGAATAAGATAATTACTAAAGAGCAGCTTGATGAGGCGCTTGCATTACAGAATAAAAGAAAAAATGGTTTGATAGGTGAGATTTTAGTTGAATTGGGATTTGCGACTGAAGAGGATATTGCAAATACGCTTGCAACGCAGTATGGATTCCCGTATCTGCCATTAGCAAACTATGATATTAATGCGGATATTGTAGGGCTGTTGCCATCTAATGTAGCAAAACAGTATTGTCTTATTCCCGTTGATAAGATGTCCAATACAGTTGTTATAGCAATAGCCAATCCTTTAAATGAGCAGGCATTAGAGGATGTTGAATTTGTTACTGGCTGTGATGTGAAGGTATTTATTAGCACCTCTTCGGATATAAGACATGCTATAAAGAGATATTATAAGTGAAATGAAAATAAATAACCAGGCTTCAAGCTCCAGGCTTTAAGATATGACTTCATTAAAAGATAGTCTAACTCAAATACTTATAAAGAATAAACTTATCTCGCAAGAAAATCTTGATAAAGCAATTCAATTACAGAAGGAAAAAGGCGGGAGATTAAGTGAACTTCTGGTAAATTTAGGCCTTATTCAAGAAAAGGATCTGGTTATTGCTTTAAGCCAAGGACTTGGTATCCCTCCAATAGATCTATCAAAGTTAAAGATAGATACCGATGTAACGAAGTTAATCTCAAAAGAGACTGCCAAACACTATCTCATTCTTCCGATTTCTAAGGTTGGCAATACATTGACCGTTGCAATGGCCGATCCATTGAATATCTTTACTATCGATGATTTAAAGATATTAACTGGTCTTAAGATTAATCCGGTCATAACCACTGCTAAGGATATCATGAGTTCAATAGAATCATCTTACGCTGCCCAGAGCGTTGTAGAAGATAAAGGAAAGATTGAAGAGATACTGCATGATATTTCCCAGCCGGATATTGAATTGGTAAAGATAGATACCCAAGAAAAGGCGGTTGATGAAGAAAGCTTAATGCATTTAATAGAAGATGCACCTGTGGTAAAAATTGCGAATAAACTTCTGATTGAAGGAGTAAAATTAAAGGCAAGTGATATTCTATTAGAGCCTTTAGAGAGTAAAATGCGTGTCAGATATAGAGTGGACGGTATATTGAGGAGTGTGGAAGAAATTCCTAAGTATATGCATGATTCTATTGTTTCAAGGATTAAGGTTATGTCAAGTCTTAATATCTCTGAACATAGACTTCCCCAAGATGGAAGGTTTAAGATAATTAGCGGTGAGCGAGAGGTTGATTTTCGTGTGTCGATATTGCCATCTGTTTTTGGAGAAAAGGCGGCACTGCGTATTTTGGATAAATCTACTGCCATGCTTGATATTGATGCGCTTGGATTTGACGCAGGCGCAGTGTCTAAGATTAAACACAGTGCCTCGTCCCCTCACGGCATGATTCTTATCTGCGGCCCAACTGGCTCTGGTAAGACAACAACCCTTTATTCAATTTTAAAATTTGTAGACAGCCCCGAAGAAAACATTGTTACCGTTGAAGACCCAGTTGAGTTTCAATTAGAGGGCATAAACCAAGTAACGGCCAATCCTGAAATAGGACTTAGTTTTGCTGCGGCACTACGTTCTATTTTAAGGCAAGATCCTGATATTATAATGGTTGGAGAAATCAGAGATTTTGATACCTTGGATATAGCAATAAAATCTGCTCTAACAGGACATTTACTTTTATCTACTCTTCATACCACAACTGCAGCCGGAACAATAATAAGATTGATAAATATGGGATCAGAACCATTTTTAATAAATTCATGCCTCTTGGCTATCATATCACAAAGGTTGATAAGGAAGCTTTGTCCTAAGTGCCGTAAGATTTATACCATTAGTGATACTTTGAAAAAAAGCATTGCCATGTATCTTACAAAGGCTGACTCAATGAATTTCCACCAGCCAGTCGGATGTAAAGATTGTTTCAATATAGGTTATAGAGGCAGAGTTGGTATTGCAGAGGTGCTTGTTATGAGTCCAAAGATTAGGGAGTTAGTCTTAGCAAGGGCTCAAGAGGTTCAGATAAAAGAGATAGCTATCAAAGAGGGTATGCAGACATTAAGGGCCGATGGTGTGCGTAAGGCCTTAAACGCAGAGACAACTCTGGAAGAGGTTGTTAAGGTTACGATGTCTGATTAAGTGAGGCCACAACTTATGGAGCCCGAAGGGCGACATAAGTTGTAAGGCCGAACTTACCCAGCACTAATTTTTATGCATTACGTTTATGTCTTAAAGAGTAAAGAGGACAATGAGTTCTATTATGGATACACCAGCAATTTAGAAAGGTGTATACAAGAACATAACAAAGATAAGAATTACGAGCTAGTATATTTTGAGGCATATAAGTCTGATTTGGATGCAAGGGAAAGAGAAAGGAAATTAAAGAACTACGGACAAACAAGAACCCATCTAAAAAATAGAATTAAGAGATCGCTAGATTCGAAAAATTAGTGCTGGGTTCAATTCGCGCAACGACCCAGCACTTATTTGCTGGATGCTTTTCACAAGTCAAATAAGTGCTGGGTGTGCGCTCATTGAATGGTTAAATCATTACGAGACAGAATAATAGATTCAATCCTTAATGCTAAAAAGGTAAATCGCAAAGAGATCGAGGAGTTGGTAAAGTCTCAAGAAGATTCAGGTACAAAATTTGAGACGGCCTTAGTGCAGAAAGGATTGATTAGCGAAGAGGAGTTTTTGGCCATTATGTCCAGAGAGACAAATTCCCCCGCGGTTTGTTTAGAAAGATTTGAGATAGATAAAGATTTAATGACCTTAATCCCCGAAAGGATCTGTAAACAATATAATGTCTTTCCGATGGTCAAGATGTCTAATCTCATAACAATAGCAATGTCAGATCCGTTGAATATCTTTGCACTCGATGATTTAAAATCTATGACTGGCTTTGAAATTAACCTTGTTATTGCAACTGAAAAAGATATCACATCTGCTATAGGCCAGGTTTACCAGGAGCTAAAAGATGAAAATGTCGATGAGATAGTTGGACAGATGAAAGAAGAGGATTTGAATGTCATAACTGGCATTAAAGATTTAGAGGCTGGTGTTGAGATGGATAAGACGCTTTTAGAGTCTGAAGAATCTCCTATAGTTAAACTGGTAAACCTTATGCTTGTAGAATCAATGAGGCGCAGGGCTTCAGATATTCATATAGAGCCAGAGTATGATAGGTTAAGGATAAGATATAGGATAGATGGCATATTACATGATGTTTACAATATACCAAAACAAAAGCAGAGTGCAGTCATTGCAAGAATAAAAATAATGTCAAGGCTTGACATAACTGAATTTCGCGTACCACAGGATGGCCGTTTTAAAATAAAGGTTGCTGAAAAAGAGATTGATTTCAGAGTGTCTGTGTTACCCATAAGTTTCGGAGAGAAGGTAGTTTTGAGACTCTTGGATAAAGCAAATCTTTCAATAGGGTTGGACAAATTAGGATTTTTAGATGAACCAGTCAAGCTTTTTAAAGAGTCAGTTGCTAAGCCCTATGGGATGATTCTTGTGACAGGCCCAACAGGCTCAGGAAAGTCTACAACGCTATATTCTATAATCAATCAGATGAATACCCCAGAGAGACATATAATTACCGTTGAAGATCCTGTTGAATATCAGATTGAGGGCATAGCTCAGGTGCAGGTTAAGCCTGAAATAGGTCTTAGCTTTGCTTCTGGTTTGCGCTCTCTTTTAAGGCAAAGCCCTGATATCATATTGATTGGAGAGATCCGAGATTCTGAAACCGCAGATATTGCAGTTAAGGCATCGTTAACAGGACAATTGGTATTAAGCACGCTTCATACCAATGATGCGCCTGGGGCCATAACACGTCTTATTGACATGGGGGTGGAGCCATTTCTTGTTTCATCGAGTTTGATTATGGCCTGCGCACAGCGCTTAACGAGAAAAATTTGTTCTTATTGCAAAGAAGAGTTTAAGCCTGATGAAAAGGTTATAAAGGACTTAAATCTAACTATTGAGAAAGACACTAAGTTCTACCATGGTAAGGGCTGTAAGATTTGTAATAACACCGGATATTATGGAAGAATTGGTACGCTGGAAGTAATGATGATGGATGACGAGATTAGAGACATGATCATAAAAAGACTTTCAAGCGACAAGATAAAAATTTATGCAGTAAATAAAGGTATGGAAGATCTGCGCGCGAATGGCCTGCGTCAGGCAAAGATCGGGCTTACGACATTGGAGGAGATTTTAAGGATTACATCAGAGGAATAAGATGCAACAAGAAGCAAATATATTTATAGATGAGCTTACCGGGTTATATAACCGTAGATTCCTTCATCAGGCTTTAGCAAGAGGGATAGAGCAGGCAAAGTCAAGAGGCGAAGGTTTATGGTTATTTATGATGGATGTGGATAATTTTAAATTAGTCAATGATAATCTAGGGCATCTTAAAGGAGATGAGGTTTTAAAGTTTATTTCCGACATTTTGAAAAAAACATTAAGACAAGAAGATGTCCTGATACAGAT
>JBFZAD010000259.1:0-3061 GCA_041309125.1 Candidatus Omnitrophota bacterium | reverse complement strand
TTATTAGCAAAGCTCTTGACCTGCCATTATGACCTATTGCTTCTGGATGAGCCAACAAACCATCTAGACCTGAATGCAACCTTATGGCTTAAAGATTATCTTGTTAATTTTAAAGAGGCCTTTATAATTATATCTCATGACAAAGATTTTCTTGATGAGGTTTGTGAATATCTCTTAATCTTAGAAAGAAGTGAATTTGCCAAGGTAAAGGGAAATTATGAAAATTATTTGAAGATTCAGGATGAGAAAATGTGTCATATTGAAAAGCAATTTAAGGAGCAAGAGAAGAAGAGAGAACAACTTGAAATATTCATCAGCAGATTTCATGCCCAGCCAAATAAGGCCAGCCAAGTCCGGGCCAAGCGAAAACAGCTTGAGAAAATGCAGACAGTTGACTTATTAGAAGATAGGAGGGCGAGCATAAGGAAGTTTATTTTTCCCAGGGCTAAAAGTAGCGGTTGGAAGGTATTGGAGTTAAGAAATATATCAAAGTCCTATGGAGAGATTAATGTTTATAGAGATTTTGATTTTGAGATTACAAAGGGTGAAAGGGCGGTCCTTGTAGGTGAGAATGGGGCAGGCAAGTCTACTCTTTTAAAGATCATGGCCGGGGTTATTCAGATAGAAAAGGGTGAGCGTATTGTTGGCCATAATGTTAGTGTAGGATATTTTTCTCAGACCAGGATGGACATATTAAATCCACACAATACCGTACTTCAAGAGGCCTATTCATCAGTTTCTGGCTATATATCTGAAGAGTCAATCAGGACTATACTGGGTGCATTTTTATTTTCTGGCGATGATGTTGAAAAGAATGTCACTGTGCTTTCAGGAGGAGAAAAAAGCAGGCTTAATCTGGCCAAGCTTTTGATAAATCCTCCTAATTTTATTATCTTAGATGAGCCGACGACTCATCTGGACGTGGATGCCGTTGACGCATTAATTAAGGCATTAAAAGAATATGAGGGAACGCTAGTATTTATAAGCCATGATATACATTTTGTCCGTTCTGTGGCAAATGTTGTTTATGAAGTAAAAAGCGGCCAGATTAGGAAGTTTCCTGGTAATTTTGATTATTATTGGCAAAAGATCAAAGAAGGCAATGTATCGCAGGAGACTTCTACCGCAAAGAGAAGTATCACTGGAAATAATGAAAAAGTAGACAGTTGCCTAGAAAAGGATGGATTATTACAGGAAAAAGGAAATTCCGAAGATCTGCAAAGAAATAAGGCTATATTAGCAAAAAAAATTAAAAAATTGCGCAAAGAAAGAGAAATCCTTACCTTAGAGCTATACGCAAAGAAACGTATTATTTCAAACACAAGGATTCTGCATGGGGAGGATACCATTAATGAATGTACATATCGGATTGAGAAGATTCAGTCAAGGATATCTGAGATTGATGAAGAGATTAGATGCATTGAGACTTCAATAGATTTTATCGGATAACTTTTAATAAATAAAACTATTAAGATTTATATTTTTATTATATAATATTCGCTACTATACAAGGAGTCCATTGAATGCATAAAGAGATATTTCTAATTTTCTGCTTTTTGTTAACTTCTGGTTTTTGCCTATCTTCATGCACAACAAAAAAGAGCCCCATAGTTGTGTTTGAGACTAATCAGGGCGCTATTGAGATTATGCTTAAGCCGGATATCGCGCCAAAGGCATGCGAAAATTTCTTGGGTCTAGTTAAAAAAGGATACTACGATGGCATTATATTCCATAGGGTTATGAAGGATTTTATGATTCAAGGTGGTGATCCAACAGGCACAGGAAGCGGCGGGGAATCTCTCTGGGGAGGATATTTTAAAGATGAGGTAACTAAGAGTGTTGTCTTTGATAGGCCAGGCATTGTTGCTATGGCTAATGCAGGCGCCAATACAAATGGAAGCCAATTTTTTATCACAACTAAACCTACTTCATGGCTTAATATGCAGCATACAATATTTGGTGAAGTTGTATCTGGGTATGAAGTGGTGAAGATAATAGAGGCTGTTCAGACAGATTCCAACAATAAGCCGATTTTTCAGCAGAAGATACTACGGGCCTATTGTAAACAGTAGAAATAAGCCCGAGTTTTTATGATTCCGCAATTAAAAGATTCATATTATTTATTTCATGCTAAAAACGTATTTCTTTCTTTTTATCATTGTTATTTGTCTATGCTTGAGCGGATGTGCCTTGCTGTCATTGCCGTTAAAAGTAGTTGGTGGGACGCTTAATATAATTGGAGAGATTGTAAAAGGTGTATTTGGTGTTATCAAGAGTATGCCAAAGCCTCCACCTGGAGTATTTTTTTAGTCCACAAGTTTTTTAAATAATATTTATGGTAACGACAAAAATAATTGCAACGCTTGGGCCATCATCAAGCAGTGAGACAATGTTAAGGAAGATGATGTTTGCCGGGCTTGATGTGGTAAGGCTCAATTTTTCACACGGCATCATCAATGATCATGCAAAAAGGGTGGAGATAATCAGAAATCTTAATAAAAAATATAACAGGTCAATTAAGATAATGCAGGATTTAGAAGGGTTTAGAATCAGATTGGGCAGGCTTAAGAAACCAGTTGAATTGAAGAAGAGGCAAATATTATTTTTAACTAAAAAAGAGATTTTAGGCTCGGAAAGAGAAGTACATTTTGATTACAAAGGAGACCTTTCTTATTTTAAAAAAAATGGCTTGATATTTATTGATGACGGAAGGATAATTCTAGAGATAAAGAATATTGCCAGAGATAGAATTAAGACAGAAGCGGTTACTGCTGGGATTCTGAAAGAGAGAAAGGGCGTTAATATTCCTGATGTTAGGCTTTCGTTCGATCCGCTGACAGAGAAAGATAAAAAGGATGTAGAGTTTGCTATAGATGAGAAGCTTGATTATGTTGCTCAGTCTTTTGTAAGGAATAGAAAAGATATTATTGTGTTAAGAGATATTATTAAAGGTCGCCATCCAAAGTGTAAGATACTTTCAAAGATTGAAAGCAGAGAGGCCCTTGCTTCTATTGACGGTATAATTGAGGAATCAGATGGTGTTATTATTGCAAGAGGAGAT
>JBFZAD010000258.1:0-7854 GCA_041309125.1 Candidatus Omnitrophota bacterium | reverse complement strand
CAAAATAATGACTAATAATCAGAATAAAGTTGTTTCAATTCTAATCAATAAAGGCGAAGAGCTGCTTAATAAGCCACGTCAGAGGACGCTGTTTACGAATGATAAGGGGGCCGATGATCTGCTCAATAATCTCAAAGATTACCCTCATGCCTATGTTCTGGCGTGTATAATGGATAGGCAGATTAAAGCAGAGAAGGCATGGTCAATACCGTATAAGCTTTCAAAAGAGATAGGGGGGGTTGAGTATCCGAGGCTACTTAATTTAACGGCCGATAAAATTAAGCAAGTGTTCAAGAAGAATAATTTCCATCGTTTTAATGAGCAAATGGCCGATAATTTTTATTTAGCTGTACAGAAAATACACACTGATTACAACGATGATGCTTCGCGTATCTGGAAAGGTAACCCTCCGAGCGCAGGTATTGTTAGAAGGTTCCTGGAATTTAGAGGGGTTGGCATAAAAATTGCAACTATGGCAGTTAATATCTTGGCCAGGGATTTCAAAGTTCCAATGCAAGATCATATTTGTATCGATATTTCTCCCGATGTGCACATTAAAAGAGTATTCAGGAGGTTAGGGTTTATACCAAAAGAGGCGAGTGTTGATGAGGTAATCTATTGTGCTCGTGAGCTAAACCCAGGATATCCTGGTATTTTTGATTTATCGTGTTGGGAAATAGGTAGAGCATTTTGCAGGCCAAGCAATCCAAATTGCGATGAATGCTATTTGAGCAAGTTTTGTCCAAAAATAATACAAAAGGGGTAAAGTAGGCATGGCAAAGCTTTGTTTGAACAATAAAGAAATTAAAAGTATCTTTGGGTTGTTGGGTGATAAAGAAAATGATATTAGTTTTAGTGTAGCTTGGGCATTATCAAAATGTCCGGTTTTTCTAAAAGAATTTATTAAGGGAGTATTGCGTCTAAACGTTAATCCTGGCGACATTAATATTAACTTGCAGCATTATGAAAAGCATCGAGGCATCACTGATATTGAGCTTGAATTGCCAGGGTGTTTTTTTATAATTATCGAAGCCAAACGCGGTTGGCATCTGCCAGATAGGCAGCAGCTTAGTAAATATGTGAAAAGAAAATCGCTTTTGAGAAGCAGGGCGCCTTTAAAAAAACTCATTGTTCTAAGTGGCTGTTCTAAGGAGTATGCGGCCATCAATCTTGATCTTAAGAGCATTGGTAGTATAAAAATCGATCCTATATCATGGCAGGAGATTGCCGTAATGGCGAAGCGCTCTAAGAGCAAGAGTAGCCACGCTGAGAAGCGTTTGTTGGATGATATCTTAATTTATCTCAAGGAGGTAATTGATATGCAGAGGATAGATTCTAATTGGGTATATGTCGTGGCGATAGGCAAGGTTGTGCCCAAAAAATGGCGCATTTCGTATTTTGATATTGTTGAGAAGAAGCGGTATTATTTTCATCCTATTGGTGGTAATGGTTGGCCAAAAGAACCCCCAAATTATATTTCACTTAGATATCACGGTAGGTTACAATCTATTCATCACATCGAAGGCGTGGAAATTATTACACATATGCACCGAAGGATTAAGGAAATACCTGATCAGGAGTGGAAGCCTCATTTTCTTTATAAGTTGGGTAAACCGTTTGCTCCTGGTAATGAAGTTAGGGTTGGAAAAATTTATCCGAATGGTAGGGTTTGGTGTATGCTAGACACGTTATTTACCAGTAAAACAATTTCTCAGGCGAGAGATATTTCTAAGAAAAGATGGGAGGGGGAAGATTTATAATTTTAGCGTGGCATTCCTTTAAGTAATCTTTTTCTGAAGATCGCTCCTTGTTTCAATTAAGTTATTATTGGTCCCCTGCCGTTATAAATACCTGTTTACAGAGAGTCTTTCTGCCGCGCCGTATTTCTGGGCGTCCTTACCGGGGATACCTATCAAATTTCCCAATAGCTGTTTACAGAGAGGTCGTCCCCTTGTCGAATATTACTGCCCGGCCTTAGCGGGGATACCTCTTGAAGTAAAGGTTTGCTATGGTATAATGCAAACAAATAAAGATACAATAAGTGGTCTGGAGATACTGTGTATTTCTAGAGGTAGCATTAGGTGGTCGGGCCGCCATCTTGCATGGAAATGCAGGATGGCGTTTTTTATGGGCATACAACAGAAGATTAAATTTTCGATTAAAGAAGGATTTGAAAACGCGGCATAGAGATTGCTTATCCTACGTTAGTAAGCGATAAAGGATAAGAGATCTTTACCCGAGAAAGAGACGTAATAATTAAGGGGAGATTTATGGTCAAAACTAAAATAATATGTACGCTCGGACCGGCATCATCAAACGAGACGGTGATCAGAAAGATGATGCGCGCGGGCATGGATGTCGGGCGCCTGAATTTTTCGCACGGTAAACCGTTGGAATTATTGAACAGGATAAGCCTTATCCGATTATTGAACGCGAAATACCGTAGGCGAATAAGGTTACTCGGCGACCTTCAGGGTCATCGTATTCGGGTAGGCGATCTTGCCGAGTCGATTGAGCTTAAAAAACGCCAGACAGTTTGGTTAATTCAGCAAAGGATAAAAGGTACGGACGAAAAAATACCTTTTGATTATCAAGGTTCGCTAAGTAGTATTAAAAACGGTTGTCAGATATTCATAGATGACGGAAATATCGCTCTAGAAGTCATCGGTAGGGCTAAGCACAAACTCAAGGTTAAGGTAATAGCTGGCGGCCTACTGAAAGAGCATAAGGGTGTAAATATTCCAGAGGCAAGGCTTGAATTCGGCGGAATAAGCCAGAAGGATATTCAAGATATATTTTTTTGCGAAAAACACGGTGTTGAGTATATCGCTCAATCATTCGTGCGTACGAAGAAAGATATCTTGGATGTAAGAAAAGTGTTTGGGAGAGGCTCGCGATGCCGGGTCATCGCCAAGATAGAGAACAGGGAAGGCATAAAGAACATTGATGAGATAATCAAGGTTTCTGACGGCATCATGATCGCGCGCGGGGATATGGGCGTTTCTTTGCCTATCTACGAAATCCCCATTGTTCAAAAAATGATCATAAAAAAATGCAATCGCGCTAAGAAATTCGTTATTACCGCTACACAGATGCTTGAAAGTATGACTGAAAACATCAGGCCTACGCGTGCGGAAGTAACCGATGTGGCCAATGCTATTATTGATGGCACAGATTTTGTCATGCTCTCGGCTGAATCGGCGGTGGGTAAGTTTCCGGTTGAGGCAGTGGCGATGATGAATGACATCATTGCGTTTACCGAGAACAATAAGGAGTGTTGCTGATCTTGATTTTCAATCTTTGAGAAGCGTGTATTCCTGTGATTTGATCGGCAAATACTAAAATATAGATAATTGAAAGAGGTATCAATGCCTAAAGAGAATATAGTTATAGCTGAAGCGTACAAGCATCGGTCAGAGGAATTGATCAGCGCGTTATATTCTTCCGTTTTGGGAATAACCGAAACTGATGCGCATGAACGCTTGCAGCGGTACGGCTCGAATGAGTTGCAGGGTAAGAAAAAAGTAACCGCCATCGTAATTTTCTTCCGACAATTCCTAAATCCGCTTGTTTATATCTTAGTGGCTGCCGCGACTATTAAAGCTGTCGTTAAAGGCCCCGTAGATGCTCTTACGATCATCGCTGTCCTACTATTTATGGCGATCGTAGGTTTTATTCAGGAATACCGCGCCGGCAAAGCCATGGATGCGCTTATGAAATTATCCGCTCCGAAAGCCAAGGTCAAACGGGGAGGTTTTGTGCGCGTAGTCTTGGCTCGGGAAATAGTGCCTGGAGAAATAATCCTCCTTGAGGCAGGAGACAAAGTTCCTGCCGATGGCCGTCTCCTGGAGGCTGCGTCGCTAAAGATTAATGAGGCATCATTGACCGGGGAATCGCTGCCGGTTGATAAGAATATAGCAGCGATCGAAAAGGAAGTTTCCTTGGGGGAAAGAAAGAATATGGTTTATTGCGGCACAGCAGTGGTATCTGGCCGGGGGCAGGCGGTTGTGACGCAGACCCGGATGAATACGGAAATCGGAAAAATTGCTGCTGCGGTACAAGGCATCAAAGAAGAAAAGACATCGCTGCAAAGGAGTATCGATCAGTTAGGCAAATCTCTTATTTGGATTATCCTGGGAGTATGCGGCGTTTTGGTGTTGATCGGATTTTGGAAAGGCATGAATGCCGTGGACGTATTTATGCTTGCGGTCGCGGCAGCTGTTGCGGCTATTCCCGAAGGTCTTCCGGCGGTGGTCACGGTCGTATTGGCCAGCGGGATGCAGCGTATGGCGCGTCACAATGCGATCATAAGAAAATTGGTCGCTGTGGAAACTCTTGGGTCAACAACGGTGATCTGTTCCGATAAAACAGGCACACTCACGCTTAACCAGATGACCGTCAGAGAGATATTTGTCGACGGAAAAACCATTGAAGTGAGCGGTTACGGTTACAATCCATCCGGGGAATTTTCTCACAAAGCCATTCAAATTAAGAGTTCAGACTTTGATGGCCTTGAACTTTTTTTGCGGTCTGGTTTGTTATGTAACGATGCCTCCTTATCTAAGGAAGGGGATTCTTATGCAGTTATAGGCGATCCCACAGAGGGGGCCTTGATTGTTGCGGCAGAAAAGGCCGGAATGAATAAGACGGGTGAGAATGAAAGGTATCCGCGCTTAGATGAGATTCCTTTCCAAAGTGATCGGCAGTACATGGCGACATTGCATAGTTATGGGGCAAAGAAAATAATTTTCGTTAAGGGGTCTTTGGAGCGAATTCTTCCTAAAGCGGCATATTGCTTTAAGCAGGGTAAGAAAGAATTATTAACCGAAGCGCTCCGGTCGGAATTTATGAATACGGCTGACGCGATGGCTGGCAAAGCCATGCGTGTGCTTGCAATGGCATTTGCAGAATACGCTTCCGGTGGAGATAGCCTCAACGAAAAAGATATCGAGGGCCAATTAACTTTAGTAGGGGTGTGTGGTATGATTGATCCCGCACGCGAAGAAGCGAAACAAGCTATCGCTGCCTGTCACGGGGGAGGGATTAAGGTTGTTATGGCTACGGGCGATAATCTTATGACCGCACAGGCTATATCTTCCTGGCTTGGGATTAAAGGAAATATAAGTTTTACGGGCCGCCAGCTCACTGAAATGTCGGATCAGGAGCTCCGAGAAAAGGTGATGGATGTTTCGGTTTTTGCCCGCATAGAGCCTTTGCACAAATTAAGGATCGTCCAGGCGTTCAAGAATCAAGGCGCGATTGTGGCTATGACTGGAGACGGTGTTAATGATGCGCCCGCATTGGAAGCGGCAGATATCGGCGTGGCTATGGGTATAACCGGCACTGATGTCGCTAAAGAAGCCTCTGATGTGGTTTTAGCAGACGATAACTTCGCAACTATTGTTACTGCGGTTGAAGAAGGCCGGGCTATCTTTAACCGGTTACGCAACGTGGTTTTTTTTCTTATGGTCACATGTTTTGGCGAGCTGCTTACTCTTGTATTGGCTCTTTTATTTACTGGCCAGGCGCCATTGGTCCCTTTACAGATATTATGGATTAATCTTGTCACCGGAGGGCTTATTTCGATCCCGCTTGGATTAGAGCCTCGCGTTGGCGATGAATTATCTTTTCCCCCGCGGGATCCCCGAGTCGGCCTCATATATCCGGGAATGGTTAAGCGCATTGCTGTGTTAGCGAGCATGTTGGGCATCGGCGCATTTCTTGTCTTTCTTTGGACGTTGCGTCATTTCGAACTGCATGAAGCTCGTACCATGGCTTTCTGCACCATTGTTGTTTTTGAGTGGCTGGTGGCTTTTAACGCCAGATCTGATGAACATACTATCTTCCATTTGGGATTATTCAAGAATCCCTGGCTTTTTGGCGCGATTTTAATAGGTGTCGCGCTACAGATGATGGTTATATATATTCCATTCATGCATCGCTTTTTTGATACGGTACCTTTGGAAGGATTTGAGTGGGGGATTGCATTGCTTCCCGGGATTTCTATTTTTATCATCGAAACCTTACGTAAACTTTTTGTTCCAAAGTTATATTCTACGGGGAAATGGATTGCGAAATACAGGAGTGTCGTATGGGAAACGAAAAGATCCTTGGCGGGTTGATTGTTTTGCTGCAGAAAGCTGATTTCATCAGTGTTGGGACTTCAGATGAAAACGGGCAGCCCAGTGTCGCGTCTAAATTCCTTCTTAAGGTGGAAGGCAAAAATATATATCTTGTCGATTTGATCAAAGGCAAGACATGGAGGAACTTGCGGTATAATCCGATTATTTCTCTTTCCGTTATGGATGAGGATAATTTGAGGGGTTATCAGATTAACGGGGCCGTCTCAGTGTTAGAGTCAGGCAAAGAGTTCGATCTGCTTATGCTTGAATTTTCGGAAAAGCAAGTGACTTTCGCTACGAATAAGATTATTGCCGGCGTACAGCAAATGAAACCGCATCGTGGGTTAGGGTTAACTGCCCATAAAGCTGAAGTTTTCTATAAGATTTCAGTGAGCGAAGCTCTTGAGATCGGGCCGCTGGTTAAGCTTAAAAAAGAAGAGAGGGCCGATGAGCAGGAAATAGTTTCTTTAATCATAGGTTTTAAAAACCGTTTTTCTCGGAAGATCCGCAATTTTATAGAGAAAAATCAAGGGTTAACGATCACTTTTGCTGTTATTTCGATTTTTATTATAGAGTCTCTCGATTATTTTTCCGGCCCTGACATCGAGTTGTCGATCTTCTTGCTTGTTCCCATATTGGCTGTTGCGTTAAGTGTAGGGAAAAAATCTGCTTCCATGGTTATGTATGCGGCCGTCGCAGCTTGGGTCTTGGCGGAAGAAGCCTCTAGAGGATGGCAGTTCCCGTGGGGCATTATGTTGTGGAATGCCGTTATTAGGCTGGGTTTTTTCCTGTTAATAGTAAATTTGGTGTACGATCTCAAAAGAAGAATAGAAAAGGAGAAGGAGTTTGCCAGGAGCGATTTTCTTACCGGGATAGCCAATTCCAGGAATTTTTCCGATTTGTTGACAATCGAACTCAAAAGACTGGCTAGGGACAGCCGGCCTTTTACGCTGGCGTATATTGACGTGGATAATTTTAAATCTGTGAACGATGCTTTCGGACATAAGGCCGGTGATGCTTTATTGCGTTTAATAGCGGATACGCTTAAGCGTTCGCTTAGAGAGATAGACGCGGTGGGCCGTTTGGGTGGGGATGAATTCGCGCTTCTTTTGCCTTTAACTGGTCAAGAACAGGCGCGTTTTGTTATAGAAAGAGCGAATAACGCGTTACTGGAATCCGTTGAAAAGGAAAGATACGATGTTACTTTTAGTATAGGATCAGTTACTTTTGATTCTGCCGCGGCGTCTGCTGATGAGGCCATCTCATCAGCAGATAAGACGATGTATGAGGCTAAAAAGAACGGGAAAAATGCGATTAAGTACGATATTTTTAAATCCAACCTTTTGCAATGAAATAATTCTTGACAAATAAGAATTATTCCTATATAGTATTAGACATGAATAAGCAAGTTTTAGATGCAGGCGAAATATTCCGTAATAAGTGCAGGGAGGCTAACCTTAAGATCACTCCTCAGCGCATGATTATTTTTGATACCCTGGTAAACGATAAGGGGCATCCGACCGCGGATATTGTCTTCCAGAGAGTAAGAAAAAAGATCCCTAACATATCTTTTGACACTGTCAGCAGGACTCTTTTGACTTTTGTTGATATGGGGCTCTTAAAGGTAGTGGAGGGGTATGGCCGTCCTAAGCGTTTTGATACTGATACGGACAGTCATCATCATTTCCAGTGCCTAAAGTGCAACAAGATTATTGACTTTTGCGATACTGCC
>JBFZAD010000257.1:0-4031 GCA_041309125.1 Candidatus Omnitrophota bacterium | reverse complement strand
CTCTATCACCCTATAGCTAAAGAACCTCGTTCTTCTGTCCGGATACGGATACATTCTTTGAGATCAAGCACAAATATTTTCCCATCGCCAGTCTCGCCGGTCTTTGCCCCGTTTATAATAGCCTTGATAGTAGGCTCAACAAAATTCTCATTTACTGCAATTTCAAGACGTATTTTACGAAGGAGATTGCCCGATTCTTTTGCACCACGATAAATCTCCGTAACGCCCTTTTGTCTGCCGTGACCCAAGACTTCACTAACTGTGATAAGATTAACCTCTTTTTTATAAAGCTCTTCTTTTACCTCTTCTAATTTATCTGGCTGTATGATTGCAATAATAAGTTTCATCTGTTTCTCCTATTCAAGGACAGTATACGCCCTTTCATGGTGCTGTGTTAAATCTAAGCCCATAAGCTCATCTTTTTCCGGCACCCTTACTCCTATGAATAAATCTATTAGCTTGTAGATAATAAAAGTTGCAATCGAGGCGTAAGCCAAGGTTATCAAAACTGCCAGGCCCTGCACGAGAAATTGTTTTGGATTCCCAAAAAATAGCCCGTCTGCTCCGGCAGGATTTACTGCCTTAGAGGCAAATAACCCAGTAGCCAAGGCCCCCCATATTCCACCTATGCAATGGACTCCAAAGGCATCCAAAGAATCATCATACCCGAATTTAGGTTTTATAATGCTGACTGCGGTAAAACAAAATAAACTTACCAATGCGCCAATAGCAATTGCAGGAATTACACTCACAAAACCAGCAGCAGGAGTAATGGCGACAAGCCCTGCCACTATTCCACTAGCAGCTCCAAACATGGTAGGCTTGCCATTACGAAACCACTCCAATAGCGCCCAGCTTAGGCCTGCGCTAGCTGCTGATGTATTAGTGACAACAAAGGCATTCACCGCTAAGCCATTTGCTGCTAAAGCACTTCCTGCATTAAACCCAAACCACCCAAACCATAAAAGTCCAGTTCCTAAAACAACAAAGGGGAGATTATGTGGAGCTGGAATATTAGAATCCAAATTTTTTCTGCGGCCAATGAAAAGCGCAGTTACCAATGCACCAATTCCCGCACTGATATGCACAACAGTCCCACCGGCAAAATCCAATGCGCCTAAGTTTTTAAGCCACCCTCCCACCCCCCAAACCCAGTGGCAGATAGGATCATATACAAATGTTGCCCAAATAAGTGTAAATATCAAAAACGCAGAAAACTTCATCCTTTCGGCAAATGCGCCAATAATAAGTGCTGGAGTAATAATTGCAAACATGGCCTGGTATATCATAAATGCCTGGTGAGGAATAGTTGCTGCGTAATCCGCATATGGCTCTAAACCTACACCCTGTAACCCAAGCCAAGCAAAACCTCCCCAGAAACCTTTTCCCGGAGCAAAGGAAAGGCTATAGCCAAATAGCACCCACTGTAAGCTCAGCACACACATAATAATAAAACATTGCATCAAAATGCTTAGCATGTTTTTCTTCCTCACCATACCGCCGTAGAAAAAGGCCAAACCAGGGGTCATTAGCATAACCAAGCCAGCAGAAATCAAAACCCACGCTGTGTCTCCAGAATTAACCATATCTAATCCTCCTTTAATGAGCAGATGATTTATGGAGCTTGTAAAAAGCGACATAAATCATAGCCGCCGAAGGCGGCGTCTGCGAATTAACCCAGCCCTTTTGCAAAAAGGGCTGGGCAAACAATATCAATTGGGTCCTCTTAAAAGTTATAGCTTGCATACACACCTGCATAGACTCTATTTTTTTGTTTTCCGTTTTCCTTATCGCTTATGTTCCCCCATGGAACTGACAGGCTTACGTTTGGCTTGAGCATAAAGCCATCTACTACCGGCATAGCGAGAAATGCCGTGCATCCAAAATCTCCGCCTTTGCCACGATAGTAAAGCTTATTGTTATGGCCTATGTGTCCTGTGATATCAAAACTCATATCGTATCCTTTAAACGTGAGTGGCATGCTATGAGATAAACTACCAACAATATAGCTTCCTTCTCCACCGCCATCCTCTTTGTTCCCATAGTCATAGTAATAATACAAAGTTGGCGTAAGAAAAACCTTTGTTAGGGCAGCTGCTAGATATGCTTCACGGCTAAAACCCTTTATTGCTCCATCAGAAGCAACGGCATCCGGGAAATCGTAATATGTATGGCCTATAGAAAAATCAATATCCTTGTAATTGTAGGTATAATCAAATATGTAATCTATCTCCTTGGATTTTAAAGCATCTCGGTCCGCCATATCCTCACTCATCCAAACACCTAGCTTAATCCTTCCAAGTTTAGACTTAGGTGTCTTTATGTAAAGACCGGGCTGTAAACAAGGGTCCCCATCCAGCATAATCCCGCGCCAGATATATATAGAGCTATAATTTAAATCAACAGTTACTTCGGGGATAAACTTTTCTTTAGGTTGATTTTCATCTCCTAAAGCAGTTCCTCGCAACCAAACACTAATGAAAACAAGCATTACTATTAAAGTTTTACCCATCACGTATTCTCCTTTTTCTGATAATAAAATAGCGCCTTTTAATCAAACCTCTTATTAAAAGACGCCTTTGTCTAGCTTAAACATTAAAGGCATTCCTATAAAAAGAACGCCTTCGTATTTACACCTCTGTGTGTCCTACATTTATATAAGTAAGAAAGTGCATCTTTTGGTAACCTTAAATTGTACTAATGGAATTGGCTTCTCAATAGGTAGATTAAGGCCAATATAATAAATAAAGCCGATGCAAAGATTATCTTTGTTGCATCAATTGCATGAGAAACTTGATTACCAGAACTTATTATTTTAATTGACTTGGCATGAATATCTAAATCTCCGCCATGTTCTATACAGCTTCGATTAAAGACTCCGGTAATTTCTACTAAATCTCCTTTTGCTTTATAGCTGCCGGTATAAAGGATATTTTGAATAAGCCCTTTTTTGATCCATATTCCAATTGCATTCTTTTCATCATTTACATTGATCCACGCATATCCACCGCGCAGCATTATATCACCGATAATTTCGCCTTTATATGCTACTATGGTGCCGTTATGATCTTTTGCGTTGTTAATTAATTCAGTGCTTGAGATTGTTTGAGCATAACAAGCAGTAACAAGTAACAAGTAACTAGTAACTAGTAAAGCAGGAACCAAGAACCAGGAACCCTGCCTCGCCGGCAGACGGGCAAGAACCAGGAACCAGAATATTTCTTTCAACTTATTCATAATCATTTTCCTTTGAATAGCGCTACAACAAATCCAAGCAAGGCAAACACTGACATAAACTCTAACCTGCCTGCCCACATCTGGATTATATAGGTAATCTTTAAGATAGTAGGCATAGATGTATCTGTAATCCCACATGAAAAACCAACATTACCGGCAGCGGAAGTAGACTCAAAGAGAGAATCTAGAAGCGGATAACCGCACCAAACGCCTACAAGAGCGCCTAATACATATATGGCAACATAGGATAAGGTAATCAACAAGACTACCCGTGCCTGTGTGTCTTCAAGAAATACCGTCTTTACGTGGTGAAATTTTGCAGTTACTATCGCATGTTCAGGAAGAAATAATCTTTTAATGTCCTGTATAAATGCCTTAAAAATAACCCCTGCCCGCAACATCTTTATTCCGCCTGCCGTAGAACATGCCGAGCCGCCTAAGGCCATTGCCAAGATTATACCCATCAATGCCAGATCCCCCCACTCTCTGATAAACTGCTGCGCATAGATAGTCATGTAACCCGTGGTTGTATGCGCTGAGATGACATGAAAAAAACCTTTGCGGAATAATATCATGAAATTAGAGTATATGCCAAGTTTGTTCAGGCCAATTGCCACGATAGAAAATATAAGTATCATACTTAATAAAAAGGTCCTGGTCTCAATGTTCTTAAAGAGCTCTTTACGATTACCTCGCCAAAGCTGGTAATGCATATTAAAGTTAAGGCTGCCAACTATCATAAACAGAATCGCAGCAATTTCAAAAATCCAGCTATGATAATAAAGTATGTTTTG
>JBFZAD010000256.1:0-4418 GCA_041309125.1 Candidatus Omnitrophota bacterium | reverse complement strand
TGCATCGAGTATCCAGTATCGAGTATCGAAGTTTCTTCAGGCCAACATTGGCCTGAAGAAACGATTGATGCCATAAATAGCGTCAAAAAACTTTTCCCCACCCCCGGGTCCCCCGCGATGAGCGTCAGCGTCCCTAATGGTATATGCCCTGGCCACAGCCACTCAATCTCCTCTTGTCTAACCTTATCAAACGAAATTAATTCGGCTTTTTTTACCCATTCACTTACCATTTCCATAATTCTCCTTCCGAGCCCTTGGCTCGCCCTTCGTAGCCGCTTCGGCGAAGTAGGGTCGCGATCCAAAACTCACAACCAATCCTCACTACTTAACTCACTCCCTCACCTAATCCCAATTCCTTATTTAACTATCTATGAACTACCAACTATACACTAAACATTCTAAAATGTTTTGTCAATACAAAACAACAAAATTATTGTTTTTTTGAAAAATCCTTGTTTTTCCTTCAAAAATGCGGTTCTGTGTTTAGCCCCGAAGCCAGCTTCGGGGTCTGTCATTCCTGCGCAAGCAGGAATCCAGTTTCAAATTTTAAATCTTAAATTTATTCTCGCTCATGTCGAGTTGGTCATTGGAAATTGGTTATTTAATATTGGATATTTCTTTTTGTGTCTTCACGTCTTTCTGGTTAAAATATAATCGGATTCACACCCTGACCATCAACATTTCCGTCCAGCAAACGCCCGTTATAAATAACGGGAAAATAAGTATGGGAACCCCGGATTTTAGATTTAAGCATATAATATGGGAAATATTGGCTTAAGAAAAAATTTCTCAATATTCTGAGTGAGTTATTAGAAAGGCCTATCTATGAGCTTGATCAACGAATACATCAACAAGGGGTTTGGCTCAAACGAATTGGAAAAAGAACTTCTCCGATTGATAAGTGAATATAATAAACTAAGAAACACATGTTTGATTGTATATGCAGCAACTGCGGAAAAACAAATACCATTGGTTCAACTGCTCCAGAGCGACTTCTACACCATCAGAGACTTATTGTCGAGCCAAACTCATTCCCATGAAACAGTAGACGTTTATCTTGAAACGCCGGGAGGAAGGGGTGAAGCCGCCGAAGAAATTGTTAGATTTCTCCATAGTAAGTTTCGAAAAGTATCTTTCGTGGTAGCAGGTGAAGCTAAAAGTGCGGGTACAATCATGGCCCTTGGCGGCAACGAAATACTGATGACTGATACAGGAAGTTTAGGACCAATCGACGCTCAGATGCAAGTTGGGCGCTCTGTTGTGTCCGCAAGAGATTATATCGAATGGGTAGAAGAACAAAGAAAGACTGCGACAAAAGATAAAACGTTGAATCCCTTCGATGCAACGATAGTAGCCCAAATCACACCTGGCGAATTGAACCATGCGTTACACGCTCTTGAATTTGCAAAGGACCTTGTTGTTGATTGGTTGCCTCAGTATAAGTTTGCCAATTGGCAGGTTACAGAAACTCGCGGATTACCTGTAACAGACGAAATGAAACGCCAGCGCGCACGTAAAATCGCTGACGGATTGACAAATCGGAAACGTTGGAGAACACACGGAAGATCAATAAAAATTCAAGACTTACAAAGCGATGAGATTGGCTTAAAGATTATTCGTATCGACGACAACCCTGAATTGTCAGATATCGTATATAGAATCCAAACGGTCTGTCGCCTCCTTTTTGATACTACGGCAGTATTTAAAATATTTGCTACTGACCAACATAAAATATTCAGACAGGCTACTAAAGAGGTCAACAGACCTATGATGATTCCGCCGCAAGTCGGGGCTGTTAACATCGAACAAAAGTGCCCAAAGTGCGGTAAAGATTACAGGGTTTATGCCAAGTTGGCCGATGACCCTAATATTGATAAAGTATGCAAAGAACAAGGCTTGACAGCGTTTCCAAAAGAAGGTAAAATAACATGTTCTTGCGGGTTTGAAATCGATCTGTTAGGCATTAAAAACCAAATAGAAATCGAAACGGGACGTAAAATAATCGCTAGTTAACCATGAGTGTAAATATGAAGAAAAAGAGACAACAAGTCGCTAAGTCAGAGCATCCTCTTTTGGGTTTTGTTAAGAAAACCAAAGAGGGTAAGTATGCTGAGATTGACCGTAGGTCTCTATGTTGTTCTCGAACGGACATCTTGAGACAAGAAGATACCGCAGAAAATGAAACCTACTATTACAGCATCAGATAGTAGCGTACACCATACTTCAACATACGTCTTCTCCTGAATATGTAGCTACCAACCGTTTTTTCGTTTGTTTTTATTAATCCGCCAACTTTAAAATTCCCCGATTATTTTCTTGACAAACCTATCGATTTAAACTATAGGAACTCTTGATTTGCTTTTTGTCTGGGGGCAAAAAGCAATTTGGAGAAGAGTATGAGAGAGGCATCAAATTTATCAAAAGCAATCCACTTACATAAACATTTGTGCGCACACGATGCACTTAAACATTTATGAATTTTTTGAAGTAGTATAAAAAAATGGAAAACAAAAATCAACAATTTAACAATGCCTTGTTCTTCGCTCCGATGGTTCTTCTGATGTTCTTTGGATTTGCTGTATGCTTAATGATGGCCTGGCCGGCCGACGTGCAAGCGGCGGACCCGAACAAGACGATATCAATTGATTTTGACTCAGAAGAAGATTATGTCGAATCAGATGGTGTAAAAGGCAAATTCTCAAAAAGCACGCTGACGGATGCCCAAAAAGACGCCGTTATTGCCGAGGTTCAGAAAGAATATGACGATGCCGTCGGTCCGGGTAAAATCAAGGTTAAGAAAGGCAAGGACGGCGACGTTAAACTCACCGTAAATGGCGGATATGCACCCGGCGTAAATAAAGGAAAAGAGTTAGGTGATGCGGGTCAAGCGGGACAATCCGGAATTGCTCACGAGAGTGAGTTCAAAGACCACGGGGTAACCGGAGATGATTTAGTCAAGGCGCTTGGCACGGCCCTCGGACACGAGGCCGGCCATAAGCTCGGGAAAAGTCATAATGACGGCAACCCTAACAACAAGATGACCAAAGGCAAAAGCGAACCGACCGGCAAAGGATTGACTCTTGATGATTTAAAAGCAGGTAATCTGATGTTCAGTGACACAGATAAAGCGCAGCTTTTAAAGAATCTTGGCCTTACTAACGCCGAACACAAAATGACAATCCTGCCGACAGACCTTGGCGTTATCGTGGGCAAAAGAATTAAGTCGGAAGAGTATTGTCCAATCATCGATGATTATCTCGATTCGTATGCGGTCCTGACGGGCCCCACGGGGATAGAATTCGGTTATATGAGCTTTACTAACGAGTTTGTGTACGAGGGAGGTGATATGCTTACATTTATTTATTCCGCCGGAGAAGATATCGCTGTGCGGCTTGGCGAGGATGTCTATTCACTTTCCAACGGAGCAGGAACTTACACTCTCAGCAATCCTAATCCAGACAATTTGAGCGTCTTTCAGACGGCCGATTTTTATTTTGACACCTCTGGAGGGATTGCGCATCTTACGTTAAATGCCGCAGTTGACCCAACGACGGGTGGATTCTATGTCGTTCCCGAACCCGCCTCCGCTTTGTTAATTGGTGCAGGTTTATTGTTCGCACGTTTAAGACGCAAACTGAGTTAGAAATGCTTCGGCGACACTTTTGCCTGTCCTGAGCGAAGTCGAACGGCTTCTCGGCTTGCCCTTCGTAGTCCTTCTGAGACGAAGTAGGGCCTTGGTGCCGCGATCCTGAGAAAACGTAAAATTTAAAGCCTTACCCGCTCGTAGCATAGCGACCCGTCCTCCGTAGCCCTTGGCGAAGGAGGAAGATCCCAAGGTGGATGCTCCTCTGGCCGTGCCCTGCATAGCTTTAGCGAAGTAGGGTCATCTGTCAGGGACCCGTTTTTATCGCAAAATCCGCCTCCGGCGGTTTCCTAATCTCAACTTAAAACTTAACACTCAAAACTCAACACTATTTCAGTACGTCGTTTTTACTCTAAAAACATAGATGCCCCTCCCCACGAGCACCCAAAAGCGAGGGACATCTAAGGGCATCTAAGGACATCTATAAAATTTCTTGTATTGTTATAAAGATAACTTATGGATTAAACTCGTCTTCTTCTTCGACTTCGCCAGGATAGGCAGGCGGGAGGATGCGGAGGCCTTCGACTGGTTATTGACTATTTAACGGTAACAAGGTATCCTTAATCGCCTGTAAATACAGGTTTTGCAATACTCAACAGCTTTTAGGCGGACTTTATATGCTCAAAAGGACAGTAAACTGCGGCCAGCTTCGTCTGGCGGATAAGGATAAAAGGGTCATTCTGGCCGGGTGGGTAAGGTCATCACGCGACCACGGCGGACTAATATTTTTTGACGTGCGCGACAGGGAAGGCATCACACAATTAGTATTCAATCC
>JBFZAD010000255.1:0-7135 GCA_041309125.1 Candidatus Omnitrophota bacterium | reverse complement strand
AAAATACGCTATTCCCTCGCAAAGCACAGATATGCCGCTGCCAGCACCATAAATTACAGGCGGATATTCTCCAAGCACATCCTGCCACCATTTCACATCCAAAATACCCTCAACGTATTGGGGAAAAACAGCCTCGTGGGTAAAGAAATATCCTCCCGGAACAATTTTTTTCCAGAGATGTTTTAGGCAATCTCTGACCGAACTTACTAAATCTACATCTACAAAAATAAAGGCTGGCTTAATATCTAAATTTCCAAGCGTTTCATTAAATAAACCTGGAACAAATGTACAAGCTTCTATACTCCCAAATTTTGCTATATTATCCTTAACCTCTTGAAGGTCTCCCCGATACTCTCCTTCTCTAAAAGCGTAGTTCTGGGGAAAACCGGTATGTGCTTTTAAAATAGACTCTTCTTTCGATTTTGGCGCAGGCAAACCCTGAAAGGAATCGCACACGTATAGCTTCCTGTTAGCCTTTTTAGCTATCAAAGACAACTTTGCAGTGCTGCCGCCTTTAAAACACCCACATTGGACAATGGGCCCATCTACCTTGAGATTAAATATATATTCTGCAATTAAAACAAATTGATAAGGAGAATGGGCGCAGATAACTTTTCTTTGAATAAGCATAAATTGTTTTATGAGTTTCTTGCGAAACTTTCTTTCCTCTATGCTGCTACCCTTTTTCACAAATTTTTTAAGCTCATCATGCAACATGATATAGCGAGCTACGCTGCCTAAGAATCCATACCTTTCTAAGGCGAATCTTAAACTGCTCATAAAACCTACAGCAATCTTTTGATCTGATTGGGTTATATATTCTTGCATTTTACTTTATAAAATCAAAATAAAGAGCAATTATTATAGCAAGTGCAGATGAAACAAATATGAGTAAATAGTTTATTCTATCCCTGCTTGAGCTCAATGCGCACAGAATTGAACCTATAAGCTCACGATCTGCTCTTTCTATCTTTTCATCGTGTGAGATTTTATCCATGAGTTTGCTTTTTACAATAAGTCGGAATCGAGCACGATCGACTCTGAATTTATAAACAAAGAAGATAAAAAATCCTGTGACTCCTATATACCAAGAAATTTGCCCCCAGATAGGATTAAGGTGCGCAAGCACAGTTACCACTCGCACTGCTATGGTAGAAATCATACCTATAATGAAAAAAATCAACGAGGCCCTGTTTTCCCTGCATCTTTTAAATTCTGAACAATTTATACAAACCTTACTCATCTTGCTCGCGCTTTCCTTTAGTTTTGGTTCAATTGTTTTGCAAAACCTTATACAGCCTTTTTACAGCCAATTCCTTGGCCTTTGCCTCTACCTCTACTGTTATATCAAGTGCCTTCCATTCTTCAGGAAAATCTTTTTTATCTATATAATCACTGTGCCAACACTTTTTAGATTTTCCCCAGCCGTATTTAGGGCTTGAGATATGAAAAAGCGGCTCCCTGTCCCAAGTCTTCAAGGCTAGCGAGGTAACCTTTCTAATGCTTAAACTATCTGACAGGCACCTGTGATGAAGTACATCGTACACAAATGGAATACCATAGTCTTTACAAAAAGGCAGTAGATCTTTAGGAGTATAGATACGGTCGTCATTTTCAATTGTCAAGCGTGTGCGAATTCTTTTTTTTAATTTTGAAATTTCTTTGCCAAGCCGCTTGAGCGCCGCTCTTTTATCTCCATATGAGCCGCCAGCATGTATATTTATAACATCAGCTCCGATTAATTCGCAAACCTCTGATTGATAATCCAGTTCTTGTATTGAATTCTTGATAATACTGGTTTTAACAGAGCTTAACAGTACAAATTGATCAGGATGAAAGGTAAGCCTTATATCAAGCTTATTAGATTCTTGTTTACACAAAGATAAAATATCTTTTATCTCTTGAGCGTCTGGCAGATCCTTAATCTCATAACGTATATCAGGGTGCTTTTTTAAAGGTAGTATCTGGCTGTTTACTCTAAAACAACCGATGTTATTCTTTACGCAATATTCAATTGAAGATAAAAGTGCCTTTGAATTATCTAAGCACAGATTTGATAGTCTTTCAAGCTGCAAAGAGCGACTAAGGCCTCTGGTATAGGTAGCTGTCGTAGTGCGAAAGCGTATTGGCTCTTTATTAAATTTACAGCATAATCCAAGTCTTATCATTATATAATATTATTTCAAAAGTTGTGAATAAAAAATATCTATTTTATTAGATAGGATTTCTTCCTTAAGGTCACGATGACGAAGAGGCAAGATAGGAATATTATCAGGACTCTCTTTATTAATCAATTCTGCTAGCTGCTTAAGGGCATTTTCAACACCTGTAAGATGGGCTGTGCCAAAAATTCCTATTCTTTTACCTGATACATTATTTTCCTTAACAAAAGTTCTTATGGCAGGAGTTACATTGCCAAACCATGAAGGAGTGCCAATTAGAATAATATCATAATCCTTGGGATTTAGCTTTAGAGGCTTTATTTTTGTTAAATTTCCAGCTACCGCATCCTTGCCAGCAGCGCTAACTGCAATGGGCCCCACCCTCTTTTTCAAATCTATAATCTCTTCAATGTCAGCTTTAAACTTTTTTGCAAGCTGCTGGGCAACCGATTTTGTATGGCCTTCACGTGAGTAAAAAACAACCAGCGCTCTTCTCTCTGGCAAACCATCACCTTGTTCTAACTGCCCATTTACATGTCCAGATATAAGAAAAAATCCAATAACAATAAATAAAATAGCAAAAAATATTTTGTTTTTCATATCTTATTCTCCTTTAATTATCACTAGATAATTCATTTTAACATAAAACAAAACTGTAATAAATATAAATCGGCTGGTTTAATTTATTGGATGGAAAGATTGGAAATGGGCTTAATCAAGACTCTTCCTTTTATATTAAAACCATCATTCAAACCATTGGCTAGTTTTTAAACACACCTTCACAAGCATTAACATTACCGGCACTTCTATTAATACGCCTACAACGGTAGCTAAAGAAGCCCCTGATGATAACCCAAAGAGTATTGTAGAAGTAGCTATAGCTACTTCGAAATGGTTACTTGCACCCACTAAAGCCGAAGGCGCTGCATCTGGATATGATAATTTCATCCATTTCGCCAGCACATATGTTATAGCGAATATAAGACATGTCTGGATAAAAAGCGGTATTGCTATCAGAAAAATTATTTGGGGTTGGTTAATTATCAGCTCGCCCTTAAAGGAAAAAAGCAAAATAAGAGTCAATAACAATGCACATATTGAAATTGGCGTCAGATAATGCAGGAATTTCTCCTCAAACCACTTAAATCCTTTTTTAGCGATCAGCCACTTTCTAGAATAATACCCCAGTAATAACGGCAACCCGACATAGATTACCACCGACAACACAATCGTCTGCCAAGGAATAGGCATTTTATTCACGCCTAAGAGCCATCCACCTAGCGGAGCATAAAGAAACAGCATCGTCAACGAATTAATAGCTACCATAACAAGTGTATGGCCATCGTTACCTTTAGAAAGATGTCCCCAAATCAAAACCATGGCTGTGCAAGGAGCGATGCCAAGTAAAATACACCCAGCAATATATGACCTAAACAATTCTACTTGCGCCCCACTCTTTACAATCTCCGTTCCGGGAAGCCATCCTTTAAATAATAATCCAAGAAATAACCACGCTATAGCAAGCATAGTGAACGGTTTTATGCACCAATTTACTACCAGAGTAAGGATAACCGGCTTAGGAGTCTTGCCTGCCTTAATAACCTCGGCGAAATCAATTTTTACCATAATCGGATACATCATAAAAAATAGACAAATGGCTATCGGGATTGAAACTTGATAAATTGAGATCCGATCAAGCGTAACAGCCACCTGCGGGAATAATTTCCCAAGGACTACGCCTAGACCTATACAAAGGATAACCCAACCTGTAAGATATTTTTCAAAAAGACTTAACCGTCTTTCTTCATGAACAACCTGCTCCATATATCTTCCTTTAGATATCATCCTTTAGAATAATTTTAAAACATAAATACAGGTGTAATACAACCCTACGAGAATAAAAATTATTCCTGTTATTCTTCGGGTATAATATTCGAGTTTTGTAATCTTATGAAACCACCGGCTCATTGAAGTAACACCCAAAGCAATCGCTACCGCAAATATAAGAACCGGCAGCCCTGTACCGATTCCATAGATAAATGGTAATACAGTTCCAACCTTGCTGTTAAGTGCCAATGGTATTAAACTCCCGAAGAATAGTCCAGCCGAAACCGGACAAAAGGCCAAAGCAAATATAAACCCTAAAAGCAAAGCTCCGGGTGCGCCGGATTCAACAAGTTTGTTTTGATGTTTTTGAGATAATGCTATCCCTGGCAATTTTAGAGTAATTATTTCCAATAATAATAGGCCCACGATAATCAAAAAAGGTCCCAGAGCTATTGACATGTATTTCTGAAGGAACTGAGCGACATGAGGAACACCTAAAAGAGAACTGATAATGATCCATCCAAGTAGCGCATACGCAACCATCCTTCCTATTGCATAAGCAAGACCGGAAATAAAGACCATTCTTGGGTGAGCTATTTTCTTAGCCAGGAAGGCAACGGCGGCAATATTCGTAGCCAAAGGACAGGGGCTAATTGAAGTAAGTATCCCAAGCCACAACGCTGAACCAAAAGTTATTAATATCTCCATTACTGAGCATCCTTCATAAATTCGTTTAACTCTCTGGTCACATAATCAATAAACTGAAATTTATTGCGGGCGTATTCCCAAATCTTATCAAGATTCTTATATTTAACTTCTTTGCCATCTTTTACTAGCGAAAGGATAAGGGATTTTGTATATAACTTATAATTATCCACGAAATGCTCATTACCTTGATCCTCAACATTAATCTCCTTGAATTCAACCTTTCCGGAAACAACTGCATCTTTGAAGTTCGCCTCGACCGCCTCTCTCGAATATTTCTCCATATTCGTACATGTGAAGCAACGAAATGAACCATGGAAGTAATACACTATAACCTTAGCTTGAGGCTTATCCTTTTCAGCAAAGGCATTGACGCTTAAAATAATTACTGCGCAAACTGCTAGCATTACAAGAAGTAATCTTCTCAATTTTATCTCCTTTTATTTCGAAAGAATCTTTTTAATATCATCTTTACTTAATACCTTGCCAGAAGACACAACCCTGCCATCCAATGCTAACGCAGGAGTCATCATAACGCCATAGCCTGTAATCTTATCAATATCGGTAACCTTGGCAATTTCAGCCTGCAGATTTAATTCTTTTACTGCAGCCTCTGCGTTTGCTGTAAGCTGTTTGCATTTGGGGCAGCCAACTCCTAAAATCTCAATCTTCATTTATCTCATCCTCCTATTTAACTATTGCTCCAAAAATCATTCCTGTAATAGTAGCCATGATAACAACTAGCGATACATATATAACTGTTTTCTTAGTACCTATTATGCTTCTAATCACAAGCATGCTCGGAAGGCTCAACGCAGGCCCAGCCAATAGAAGCGCAAGCGCAGGCCCCTTACCCATGCCTGATCCGATAAGACCTTGTAATATCGGCACCTCGGTTAACGTAGCGAAATACATAAAGGCCGCAAGAATTGATGAAAAGAAATTTGCCCGCAATGAATTTCCGCCTACCAGCATTTCAACAAATCTCGAAGGAATAATCCCCTCATTACCAACCCGGCCCAATAAGAATCCCGAGGCTAACACTCCTACCAAAAGAAGCGGTAAGATCTGAAGCGCAAAACCCCACGTTGCCCCAGTCCATTCCTTCAATTCATCCTTTTTAAACCATCTGAATAACATAACAGCTAAACTCACAAGGGAGAATCCTGCAATCCACCACTTGTATTGATATATTAATGACCAAATCCCTTGATCTCCTTCAAGCGGCTTACCCCAATTTGCAAAAACAAGAAATACAACCATAGACGCAAAATATAGAATGGTTTTACCCAAAGAACGTGCTTCTTTTATTTCACCCACATTAAAATCTACGCATTCCTGACGGTTACATTCTTCCTTATAGAAAATCAGATGCATTAATAAACCTATGACTATACTAAAAACAATTGCGCCGATAGCGCGAGCCAAACCAAGCTGCCAGCCCAGTATACGAGCAGTCAGGATGATAGCTAAAACATTAATTGCCGGGCCTGAATACAGAAAGGCACTGGCAGGCCCAAGCCCAGCTCCTCTTTTATAGATTCCAGAAAATAAAGGTAGAACCGTACAAGAGCAAACAGCAAGAATTGTCCCAGATATCGAAGCCACGCCGTAAGAAAGAATTTTATTTGCCTTGGCTCCGAAATATTTCATCACCGAGGCCTGGCTGACAAATACCGAGATTGCACCGGCAATGAAAAAAGCCGGAACCAGACATAAAATCACATGTTCACGAGCGTACCATTTGACAAGTGCCAATGCCTCAAATATGGCATTTGTAAAACGTAAATTTGCAATCGGCAAATAAAAACATGCCAAAAAAGCTGCTAATATATAAAAAAATTTTCTCAATTCTTTCATTTATTTTTCTCCTTAATCACCTGACAACAGCCCTTCTCAATCCTGATAGACTTGATATTTACTAATGCATCTGTTACCTTCTTATTGGCTGAAGCAAGTATCCTGGATATCGTTGACTGGTGAATCTTCATTTGCCTTGCTATCCTAGCCTGATCATACCCTTTTAGATATGACAATCTCATCGCTTCAAATTCATCCAGATTAAGAATTACGCCTTCAAGTTCATCTTTAGATTTACACTGCGGCCTGAAACAACGCTCCCCAGGCTCACATGTTACCCATCTTGTTTTTTTTGGCCTCATAGCTACCCCTTAGTTATGCATACATATGCATTATAGTAGATAAAAAAAATTTTGTCAATAAGATTCTTTGATAGTTCTATTTAAAACTATTTTATTAGCAGACCGCGGAAGATACAAAAGACTGCCAATAGTATGAAAAAAGATGCCCAGATATAATCCTGCTTTATGCCCTCTTTCATATAAAATATTGAAAATGGGACAAAAACCGATAGGGTAATTGCCTCCTGTAGGATCTTTAACTGGCCTAAATTCATCACTTGATGGCCTATGCGGTTGGCT
>JBFZAD010000254.1:0-4155 GCA_041309125.1 Candidatus Omnitrophota bacterium | reverse complement strand
CTCTCTTTCAATTGTTTGCCTTGGGCCTCTTTCGTAGACAATCCTAAGACCTTTTGCGCGATTGGGTTTGTGGCCAATATTTTGCCGTCACGATCTAACACCATAACGCCCTGGCTAATCTGGCGAAGAATAGCCTCTGTCCTTTCCTTTTCATTACTCAATCTCTTTTTAACTTCGCTAATCGATTTGACAGAATCTTCAATTCTCTGGTCTAATGTTTTTTGAAAATCCTTTTCAATTTGCCTTAAACGTGCCAACTCGTCTTCCCTGATAGTAAGTTTTTTTGGTCTGGTAAGCTTTTGCTTGATGTTGACTATTGCCTCGCTCGGGAAGCCTAAATCAAATAATTTCTGCTCCATATTGGCCAGGAATGTCTCTACCTGTTTTTGTTTCTTGGCCATTTTTTTTATATTGGTGATAAGCTCTTTTGGGTTTTCTTTTGCCAGTTTTATTAATTCATCATAGTGTGTTTTAAAATCCTCTTTTTTTATCTTTTCGTCTAAATAGCTCTGCCAAGCCGAATCAAATACTTTAATGCCTCCTGCGGCATCTGCTTCCTTTGAAGTAATATGCTCATCTTCCCTTAGAAGCCTATACTCTATCTGGTCTATCTTGATAAAGCTTACGCCTTGATTTTGCAAAAATCCTTTTAAGCCATTTTGTTCTTCCAGGGATTCAGTGGACTTGGCCAAGCCGCTAAACAGTTTTGATAGATCTTCCTTTTCTAAGCCCTCAAAGAAACTAATGCTATTCATTTTTAAGCGCTTAAAATCTTTTAGTGTTGTAGGAGAGTTTATAGGTAGGCCGGCTGGCTGCTGTGGCTCATTTTCTTGAGGAGAATTTTTTAACTCTGATTTTACCACTAGCTCTAATTCATCTTCTTTTTTGATAATTGAAACTTCCTTAAATTTGGGCAGCACTGTGCTCAGGGCGTCAAATAGTGCGACTGTGGCCGCTTTAGCCTGCGTTGATTGAACTCCGTATATCCTAACATGTGCTTGGGCAGCCTTCCATTTATAGAAAATCTCAGATAAATTATTTTTATAATCCTGTTCCATAGAGGGTATAGGGGCTAAGAGGCATCTTTTGTTAATAAATTTAATTCAAATTATATTGTATGGTTATTATGATACATCTACCAATATATTATGGCAAGCAAAAAATTGTGCCCAAGCTGCACTAAAATTTATATGGACAAAATTGATAAAATATGTAAAATAATTTAGCTGTATTTCTAGTAAAAAGAGGACAATTTTGGTATGAGAAAAGTTAGAGAAGGAAAATATTATCTAGATTCAAAAACTGGTGAATTTAATATAGAGAATTTCAATTTTGCAAAGCCATTTGCCAACTTTTTCCCAGGGATAGCCGGTAAATATGGAATACCAATGTGGTCATTCTATGTCAATCGGGGACAGGCAATTATTGGGTTTGGCACAAAGGACAAGGACCATGCTATATCAGAATTCTTCCCGGCCAATAAGGCATGGCAATTGGTAACTACCTATGGCTTTCGCACATTCATAAAATTAGCAAAAGGCAAAGAAAGTATTTTTTATGAGCCATTCCATAATGGTTTTGTGAATTCAAGATTTGATATAAACAACAAGATGTTAATTTCTTCCCATGGTTTAGAAATACAAGAGCAAAACAAGAGTCTAGGTCTTGATATCAAAGTTGAATATTTTACAATACCCAATGATTCATATGCTGGTTTGTCTAGAGTTGTCAGCATTAGAAATACTACAAAACAAATAAAAAATATAGAGCTTTTAGATGGATTACCACAGATAGTTCCCTATGGGACAAGCAATTTGTTCCTAAAAGAATTAGGCCGCACTATTGAGGCCTGGATGAATGTGGAAAACTTAGAAAATGACGTACCATTTTATAAACTTGATGTCGATCCTACTGATAGGCCAGAGGTTATCCACATAAAAGAAGGAAATTTTTACTTAAGCTTTCATAATTGCAAGGGAAAATCTCAGTTAATTAAGCCTATTGTTGACCCGCAGAGTGTCTTTGGGGTAAATACAGATTTTTCTTATCCAATCTTATTTTTAGAAGGCAAGGCGTGCTTTAAGCCAAGCCAAAAAGAAATTATTAAAGCCAAGATGCCATCTGGATTTTCTTTTCTTGATTTCTCTCTAAAACCACAAGAAGAGAAAAAAATATTTTCTATAATTGGTTATATGAGAAACTGCCAGTTGTTGAATTCAAGTATTAAACGCATAGCCAGCCAAGAATACCTTTGCGTAAAGAAGCAGGAGAATAAGAACCTGATAGAAGAATTACAGTCTGATATAGAAACCAAAAGTGGCTCTTTATCATTTGATCTGTACACAAAGCAGACCTATTTAGATAACATAATGCGTGGTGGTTATCCATTGATCTTCAAAAATGGGAATCATAGAAGCATATTCCATGTCTTTTCGAGAAAACATGGAGACCTAGAAAGAGATTATAATAAATTTCACTTAGATCCTACCTATTTTTCCCAAGGCAATGGTAACTATCGGGACATGAATCAAAATTTACGAAATGAAATATTCTTCCATCCAGATATAGAAGAAGAAAATCTTATCATATTCTTTAATCTCTTACAGACAGATGGTTTTAACCCGCTTGTTTTAAAGGGGGCCAGTTTCAAGATTAATGATATTGAAAAGCATAAAGAAAGAATTTCCTCTTTCATTAAAAAAGGCGATACTTCGAAATTAATATCTTTCTTGAATTCTCAATTTACCCCTGGAGATTTAGTGTTATTTCTGCAGGAGAATGGCTTTAAACTAATAGTTTCATATGATGAGTTCTTAGATGAGACTATATCAAGAGCCGATAAAATTCAAGAGGCAGAACATGGTGAGGGGTTCTGGACAGACCACTGGATGTATAATCTTGATCTATTAGAAAGTTATCTTTCGGTATACCCTGAAAACCTAAAAGATATTATCTTTGACAAAAGGATCTTCACCTATTTTGATAATTCTGAAGTAGTAAGACCGCGCAGTGAAAAATATATACTTAGAGATGGCAAGCCTCGCCAGCTTCATTCAATTTTTCCAGATTCTGGCAAGAGAGAGCTGATTAGGAAAAGGGCCCATGAAGCCCATATAGTAAGATGTGAATATGGTAAAGGTGAAGTGTACAAAACCACATTAGTGAATAAGCTTCTGTGTCTTATGGTGAATAAGCTTGCTTCTTTAGATCCGTTTGGCTGTGGCATTGAAATGGAGTCGAATAAGCCTAATTGGTTTGATGCGTTAAATGGCCTGCCAGCGCTTTTAGGCTCATCCATTTGCGAGACATTTGAGCTGAAGAGGCTAATGATTATGGTTAAGGATTTTGTAGAGAAGGCAGGCATCCCAGGATTAGACATTACACAAGAGGTGCATTCGCTTTTACTTGGTTTAAATAATCTTATCGTTGATTATTTAAAAGACGCAGGAGTTAGATTAAAAGATGATGAAGTAGGAATAGAGGATAAAGATTTTATATTCTGGGATAAGAGCCATAATCTCAAGGAAGAATACTGGCATAAGACAAAATACGGATTAAGCGGTAAAGAGATACGCATAGAAAGTCATGAACTTATACAAATATTAAATAATGCGCTAAAGAAGATAGAAACAGGTATTGAATTGGCAAGGGAGAATAAAAAAAGTATTTATTCTTCTTATTTTATCAACGAGGTAAAGGAATTCAATGTAGTAAAGACTAACAATTTCTCTCCTTTAATATTTAAAAGGATTTTTGTTCCGCTATTTCTTGAAGGGCAGATGCATGCGCTTAGATTAGCAGGTGATAAAGATGAGGCTAAAAATATCTATCGAGCTACAAGAGATAGTAACCTATATGATGAAAAACTCAAGATGTATAAAGTTACCGAATCCCTTAAGTCTATGCCAGAAGAAATTGGCCGCTGTCGTGTGTTTACGCCTGGATGGCTTGAAAGCGAATCCATATGGCTGCATATGGAATATAAATATATTTTAGAGCTTTTAGAAAATGAACTTTATAATGAATTCTATGAAGATTTTAAAAATGCGCTTATTCCATTTCAAAAGCCAGAAAGATATGGCCGAAGTATTTTAGAGAATTCATCCTTTTTAGTAAGCAGTGCATTCCCTAATAGGAGTCTGCATGGTAATGGAT
>JBFZAD010000253.1:0-8342 GCA_041309125.1 Candidatus Omnitrophota bacterium | reverse complement strand
CACCAAATGCACCTTTTACAATCTCTCCAATTATATTAAGCGTCCCGCCAACTACCTTTAACGGCAATGACAACAAGGCGCATTTGGTGTTATCAAGAGTATGCCAAAGCCTCCTCCTGGAGTATTTTTTTAATCATAGGTTTTTTAAATAATATTTATGGTAACGACAAAGATAATTGCAACGCTTGGACCCTCCTCAAGCAGCGAGACAATGTTAAAGAAGATGATTTTTGCCGGACTTGATGTGGTAAGGCTCAATTTTTCTCACGGCATCCTCGATGATCATGCAAAAAGGGTGGAGATAATCAGAAATCTTAATAAAAAATATAGCAGGTCAATTAAAATAATGCAGGATTTGGAAGGGTTTAGAATCAGATTGGGCAGACTTAAGAAACCAGTTGAATTGAAGAAGAGGCAGATATTATTTTTAACTAAAGAAGAGATTCTGGGTTCAGAAAATGCGGTTCATTTTGATTACAAGGGAGACCTTTCTTATTTTAAAAAAAATGGCTTGATATTTATTGATGATGGAAGGATAATCCTAAAGATAAAAGATATAGCAAGAGATAGAATTAAGACAGAAGTGGTTAACACTGGGATTTTGAAGGAGAGAAAGGGGGTTAATATACCCGATGTTAAGCTTTCGTTTGGTCCTTTTACAGAGAAAGATAAACAAGACGTAGAGTTTGCTATAGATGAGAAGCTTGATTATGTTGCCCAGTCTTTTGTAAGAAATAGAAGAGATATTATTGCGTTAAGAGATATTATTAAAGGTCGCCATCCAAGGTGTAAGATATTTTCAAAGATTGAAAGCAGAGAGGCCCTTGCTTCTATTGACGGTATAATTGAGGAATCAGATGGTGTTATTATTGCAAGAGGAGATTTAGGTGTTTGTGTCCAGATATACAAAGTTGCCCTGATACAAAAAGAGATTATCAGGAAATGCCGCAAGGCAATGAAACCTGTTATTGTTGCAACGCAGATGCTTGAGAGTATGACGGAGGAGTTAATTCCAACTCGAGCAGAGGTCAGCGATGTAACTAATGCCATATTAGACGGCTCAAGCGGTGTGCTTCTGTCTGCAGAAACTGCTATAGGTAAACATCCAGATCAGGTGATCCTGATGGCCAACAGTATTATTAAATACACAGAAGACTACATTAGAAAAATTAATTTAAAATTTTAAAAACAAGAAAAGAAAGGAGGAGTAAGATGATGAGCAGGATTTTTTTAGTACTCTGTTGTAGTGTGGTAATGTTTTCTTTTTTGGATTCGGATGTTTTTGCACAGCTAAGGCGAAAGGGCACAACAAATAAGACTAAATCTAGTAACTATAGCACAACTATGAAGAAAGAAGCACAGAAGATCAATGATGCACAGCAAAAAAAGAGCGAAGGCACAAAAGCTAGTAATTGGTGGCAGAAGTTAGCAGATAAGAATCAAGATGGAAATGTAGATATGCAGGAATTAGAGGCTTGGAAAAAACTAGAAAGAGAAAGAATTGATTTAAATGGTGATGGGGTTGTTTCTCCTAAAGAGAAAAGGCTTTGTTGGAGGCATGCGCGTTCAAAGGTAAATACTAATCTAGAAAGAAAATATGATCAGAATGGAAATGGATGGCTTGAGACTAACGAAGTCAAAGAACTTCTCAAGTCTAGATATAAATATGTAAAGTCAAATGGAAAGGCGAGTGTTGATTCTTCTATAGAAGAGGGATATGATGCAGATGCAAATGGTATTATAGATTCTAAAGAAGCCCAGGCCTTGAATGAAGACGCCAGATAGAATTTGCTAAGTTTATTATATCGCAATTTTATTATTTTTCTACGTCGAAAGGAGTCAATCTATGGGTCTTGTGCATGTCAGTGATAAGAATTTTAAGGAAGAGATCTTAAAGTCAACCTTGCCTTGTCTTGTGGATTTCCATGCTAGCTGGTGTGGCCCGTGCAAGATGATAGCTCCTACCATAGAAAAGCTATCAAAGAAATATGATGGAAGGGTTAAATTTGCTAAGGTGGATGTGGATGAGGCGCAGGATACAGCAACACAATTTGGGATAATGTCCGTTCCGACAATAATTTTATTTCAAAACGGCAAGGTACAAGACCAGATAGTTGGGGCCGTGTCCGAAGATGTACTTAAAAAAAAGATTGATGAGAATTTAGGTTAATATGAAGCGTATATTTATTGCCGCCACAAAGCAGAATGACGGTAAGACAACGGTATCTCTGGGTTTATTTTCAGAGTTAAAAAAGAAATACAACAGAATAGGCTTTATAAAGCCTATTGGTCAGAGGTATTTAGAAGAAGAAGGCGTAAAGGCCGACGAAGACTCCATATTGATTGAGCACGTTTTTGGTATAAAATATGGGCTTGCAGATATGAGTCCGATAGCCGTAGAAAAGGGTTTTACTGAAAGGTATATCCTTGATCCTAAAAAAGATGTTATATCTGATAAGATTAAAGAGGCGTTTAAGCATGTATCTTTAAACAGTGATTTAGTAATCATCGAAGGCACAGGCCATGCAGGCGTTGGATCGGTATTTGATCACAGCAACGCCACAGTTGCAAAGATGCTAAATTCAAAGGTAATCCTGATATCTTCAGGGGGCATTGGAAGGCCAATTGATGAGATTGTCTTAAACAAGGCATTGTTTGATAAGCTCGGAGTCAAGCTTTTAGGTGTAATAGTCAACAAGGTTATAGCTGAAAAGTTTAAGAAGGTAGACAGTATTATAAGAAAAGGCCTATCGCGTTTTGGTATAGATGTATTGGGTATTATGCCCTATATGCCTCTTTTGTCAGCTCCGACTATGACGCAGATATTAGATGAGACGAATTTCACATTGCTCTACGGCAAAGATAATCTGGCAAATTCTGTTAAAAAAATTATTGTTGGCGCTATGGAACCGCATAATGCGCTCGGGTTTATTGAGGATAAGTCATTGATTATTACTCCCGGAGACAGAGATGATATGCTGCTTGCGGTTTTAAATTGTCATTTGAGTAATATTTCAAAACCCACTAAGATTTCTGGTATAATTTTAACAGGCAATCTCCTGCCGCACCCTAAAATAATTGATTTATTAAAAAATTCCAATATACCAGTTTTGTTTTCTAAGGAAGATACCTATAATGTTACATCACAGGTTCATGATCTAACAGTTAAGGTAAGGCCTCAAGATTCAGAAAAGATCGATTTGATTATAGAGATATTCAAACACAACGTTGATATAGATAGAATTCTACAGGAGATATAGAGATGGATATAATTGAAACAATAAGAAATAAAGCAAGATCTCAGTTAAAAAATATAATACTTCCAGAGGCCGATGATGAAAGAGTAAGGGAAGCCTTTAATTTTATTGTGCAAGAGAAAATAGCAAATGTTACTCTTGTAGGAAAGAACGACTTAGATAAAACATTATTGGATGAATTCGCTAGGGAGTTCTTTGAATTAAGAAAACATAAGGGGCTTGGCGAAGATGAGGCAAGAGAGACGGTTAAGGATCCATTATATTATGCTGCCATGTTGACAAGGCGAGGGTTAGCCGATGGCTTTGTTGCCGGAGCAAGTGCTTCAAGTTCTAAAGTTATCAAAGCAGCGCTAAATTGTATTGGTCCTGACAAGGCAGTTGGTACCGTGTCAAGCTGTTTTATTATGCAAGTGCCAGAATGTAATTATGGTGAGAATGGTTTGTTTTTATTTGCAGATTGCGGCGTTATTCCTTCCCCAAGTCCAAGACAACTTGCCAACATAGCAATCTCTACATCTAATATGGCAAAGAAGCTTTTTAATTTCACTCCAAAGGTTGCAATTCTAAGTTATTCTACCAAGGGCTCTGCAGAAGGAGAATTAGTTGATAATGTAAGAAAGGCTGTAGAATTGGCAAGGTCTGATAGGCCAGATCTCATAATTGACGGAGAACTTCAGGTAGATAGTGCACTTGTCAGAGAGGTTGCCGAAAAGAAATCAAAGACGGCAATAATCAAAGGTGATGCCAATATATTGATATTTCCGGGACTTGAGGCAGGTAATATTGGCTATAAATTGGTTCAACGCCTGGCCAAGGCAAGGGCTATAGGTCCGATTCTAACTGGGTTGAATAAACCCTGCAGCGATTTATCAAGGGGATGCGTTGTTGATGATGTCATTGATTGTGTTGCGGTAACCTCAATTTTAGCCCAAAAATAAAATGAAAATATTGGTCCTTAACTCAGGGAGTTCATCTATAAAATATCAGTTTTATGATATGCCTCGGGAAGTTGTCTTGGCCAAGGGTTCCATAGAAAAAATTGGAGAAGTTGGCTCAAATATAAGAGATCACCAGACTGGTTTAGGCTTTATACTTCATAGCGTTAAAAACGTCAATGCGGTGGGCCACAGGGTTGTTCATGGAGGAGAGGATTTTACAAAGCCAACCTTAATTTCTCCGAGCGTTACTAAAAGAATAGAGTCATATGTCAAGCTGGCACCTTTGCATAATCCTCCTAATTTAGAAGGTATATATGCTTGCAATAAACTGCTAAGGAATGTGCCTCAAGTGGCTGTCTTTGATACGGCCTTTCATCAAACTATACCTGAATATGCATATCTATATGGACTGCCATTTGAGTATTACAGTCGTTTTAAGATTCGTAAATACGGTTTTCATGGAACAAGCCATCATTATGTTTCAGTTCAGGCAGCAAAAATTTTAAAAAGGCCTTTGAGAAAATTAAAATTAATCGTATGTCATTTAGGGAATGGCTGCAGCATCACCGCAGTGAAAAATGGCTGTTCGGTTGATACTAGTATGGGGTTTACCCCGCTTGAGGGTGTTCTCATGGGCACAAGGACCGGAGATATGGATCCTGCAGTTGTCACCTTTTTAGAACGAAGGCTAAGGATAAGCCCTGAACAGGTTGATAACATCTTGAACAAAAAAAGCGGTCTTTTGGGTTTATCTGGTATAAGCAATGATATTCGAAAGATTTCTTCAGCTGCAAAGAGAGGGAATATAAGAGCAAAGATTGCACAGGAGGTATTTATATACAGGATCAAAAAATATATTGGGGCGTATGTTTGTATATTAAATGGGGTTGATGCAATAATTTTTACTGCCGGGATTGGTGAGAATAAAAAAGATTTCAGGGATAGAATTACAAATGGACTACATCTTTTTTTAAAAAGGCCTCCCAAGATTATGGTGATACATACCAATGAAGAGCTTATGATCGCACGCCAGACCCATGAGCTGTTAACAAAGAGAAGGTTTCATTGAACTAATTAATTTTTCATTTTTAATCCATAAGGAGTCTATGTTATGTTTCTAACAATGCTAAAATCTAAGATACACAGAGCAACCGTTACAGATGCAAAGCTTTATTATCAGGGCAGCATCACCATAGATGAATCTTTGATAAAAAAAGCAGATCTTCTGGAAGGCGAAAAGGTTGAGGTATTAAATTTAAATAATGGCTCAAGGATAGAGACATATGTCATAAAGGGAAAGGCAGGCTCTGGGGCAATATGTCTTAATGGCCCTGCAGCTCATTCTGGCAAGGTGGGTGATGAGATTATCATAGTTTCCTATGCAATCGTTGAAAGCAAAAAGGCCAAATCCATAAAGCCAAAGATTGTCTATGTTGACAAATCAAACAGAATTAAGAATTAGGATTTTTGGTAACCCTTCCCTGAGAAAGAGGGCAAGGCTTGTTCCTAAGATAACCTACGCAGAGAGGGATATCTTTAGTAAAATGTTAAAGATTATGTATGAACAGGGAGGCATTGGCCTGGCAGCTCCGCAAGTTGGATTGGATGTACAGATGATTGTTGCTGATGTAAATGGCGCAAAGGTTATGTTGGCAAACCCAAAGATAATATCCAGAAAGGGGAGTCAGGTTTTTGAGGAGGGTTGTCTAAGCGTACCGGGTTTTTGTATCCCGATAAAAAGGTCAAAGTTTATTGAGGTTCAAGGCCTTAATGAGAAGGGCGAGATATCAAGTTTTAAGGTTGGTGATTTGTTATCTACATGTCTGCAGCATGAGATCGACCATCTTAGCGGAAAATTGATTCTTGATTACCTTCCTCTAAGAAAGAAGTTTTTATTAAGGTCAAAGATTAATGAGCTAAAGAAAAAAGGCAAAGGCCAAGATGTTATAACTTCGCATGAGAAGTTCTGCAAGCTGGAATTGTAATTTAAAAGCTATGAATCAATGTCAGAACCAAAAGAAAAATCTATCAAGATGTAACTGCAGTTATAATCCCTGCTTGAGAAAAGGTATCTGCTGTGAGTGTATTGCCTACCACAGAGGGGCCGGAGAGCTTCCTGCCTGTTTTTTTGGTAATATGGCTGAAAAGACATATGATAGATCCATTACAAAGTTCATAAAAGAGAATATCTAATGCTTCCAAGCTGGTTTAGACAGGATATTCCTGATATAAAAATATTAGAGCGGCATAAGGCCTTATTTAAAAAACTTAAGATTGATACAGTTTGTCAAGAGGCTAAATGCCCAAATAGCAGCAGATGTTTTAAGGAAAATTCTTTGACATTCATGATTTTAGGCAATATATGCACTCGTAGGTGTGCATACTGCGCAGTAAATAAAAGCGAATCAGAAAATCTTTTAGTAGATAAAGATGAGTTTATCAATATTTCACTCGCTGTGTCGATTTTAGGGCTTGATTACTGCATTGTTACTTCGGTTACGCGCGATGATCTTATTGATGGCGGATCAAGCGTATTTTCAAAAACTATCTTAGAGGTCAAGAATAATAATCCGTTAGTAAAAATTGAAGTGTTGGTGCCTGATTTCTTAGGCATGGCCTCTTCTATAGCAGAAGTAATTGATGCTCATCCGGACTGCCTTGCACATAACTTAGAAACAGTTTCCAGACTATATACCAAGATTAGGCCTGGTGCCTCTTATGAACGTTCTTTAAACTTATTAAGAATAAGCAAAGAGCTAAACCCAAATATTATTACAAAGTCAGGCATAATGGTTGGCTTAGGAGAAGATTCTAATGAGGTTTTTGAGGCAATAGAAGACTTAAATGATAATTATTGCGATATCTTAACAATAGGTCAATATCTGTCACCCTCTAAGGACAACTATCCTGTTCAAGAATTTATTAGTCTCGAGCAATTTAAAGAGTACGAGGATTTTGCAAATAAGATTGGCTTTAAGGCAGTTTTATCAGGCCCCTTAGTCAGAAGCTCATATAAGGCAAAGCAAGTTTATTATCAAGTTTTTAAGGATTCAAAAGATAAAATCTGTAAAATTCATTCACTAAACGCTATACGCTAACCGCTAAACGTTATGTACGACGTAGTCATAATAGGCGCAGGTCCGGCAGGCCTCACAGCAACGATCTATGCATTAAGAAGTAAGCTTAATGCCCTTTTATTGGATAAATACACCCTTGGGGGCCAGGTATTGTTAACAGAGACTATTGAAAACTTTCCGGGATTTCCAGAAGGCATAAAATCCTTTGATTTGATAGAGAGGTTAAAAAAGCAGGTTGAGAATTTAGATGCACAGATAAAATTTCAAGAAGTAAGAGGTATTGAAAAAAAGGATATTTTTTTCATAAAAACAATAGATGCTGTTTATGAATGTAGGTCAATAATCTTAGCAGTCGGAAGCAATCCAAAAAAATTAGATATACCAGGTGAGCTAACTTTAACCGGTCGAGGAGTATCATATTGTGCGGTATGTGACGCTCCCTTTTTTAAAAAGAAGGAGGTCGTCGTAATCGGCGGAGGAGATGCTGCGATTGAAGAGGCGATTTATCTTTCAAGGTTTGCAAATAAAGTTAAAGTAATCCATAGGCGTGATCAACTTCGCGCAACAAAGATACTGCAAGAAAAGGCCCAAACTCTAAAGAATATTGATTTTATATTAAATGCAATACCATTAGAGATTCAGGGAAAAGAAAAAGTTACAGGAATTAGAATTAAAAATGTAGTAAATTCCAAGCAACAGGATATAAATGCAGACGGGGTATTTATCTTTGTCGGTTATGAGCCTAACACAGCCTTTTTAAAAGGATTTGTTGAAGTTAATGAAGACGGCTATATAGTAGCTGATAATAAAATGAGTGTTATAGGGCAAAAGGGAGTTTTCGCCTGCGGAGATTGTATCAAGAAAGATTTGTATCAAATTGTTACTGCATGTTCAGATGGTGCGGTAGCGGCCTTTTCAGCATACAAATATTTAAATGATTAGGAGGAGTTGAAATGCAACATAAGAAATTAAAATCATGGATAGATAAAATGAATAAGCTCTGTCAGCCTGATAAAGTTGTGTTAGTCACTGGAAGTCAAGAGCAGAGACAGGAATTAGAAAGAGAATCA
>JBFZAD010000252.1:0-14823 GCA_041309125.1 Candidatus Omnitrophota bacterium | reverse complement strand
TTTCTTTGGTCTTAATAAAGGTGCATTTGGCATAGGTCCAATTCTATTAATCTCGTCAGTAAAAAAAGTCAAGGCAGTACCTTGAAAATCAATCTTTATATATTTGTCTGTCCTCTCTATAATATTTCCTTCTATAGTCCTACCATCTTTAAGCACGATCGTCTCGGAAAAACTAGACGCAGCAAAAATAATTAAAATAAAAAATGATAAAATAAAAAGCTTAATTTTTTGCATTTTAGGCCCTCCCTTTCTTAAGTATTTCTGATTATCCGAATTTATACACTTTTCGAATCTTATCTATTACCTGCCACTTACATTTAAGCCCCTTTGGGAATATAACAATGTCATCTTTCTTGAATTCTACCTCCTGGCTACTAGATTTTACATTAGCCCTACCTTCTAAAATATAACAAGTCTCCGTATTGTCATATTCCCAATCAAATTCTGAAGGCTGGCATTCCCATTTGTTCCAACTTGTTATATTTAATTTCTTTAATTTATCTTTTGTTGCCTTTTCCACTATTATTTTTTCCATATTTATTCTCTTATTGTAACTTACTGCAAATAAAGTTTTATAGCGCTAAAAGTTGTCACTACTGGCTTTATTTCCATTTTAGACATTAGCCGCGCATCATCAATAGCAATTATATCTTCAGGGTCTGCCATTGCTAAAATCAAAGTCTTACCCTTGATATCTATCGGCAAGACATTATGCTGAATACAGAAATCCCTAGGTAATTTATCTATGGCTTTTAGATTTATTTGTACCTGAGAAAGATCAACATATTCAAACCCATATCTTTCGCATATTGCCTTGATAAGCTGTTCATTTGTAATATAGCCTAGCTGCAATAATATCTCTCCCAAAGGCCTTAGAGACTCTTCCTGAGTCCTCAATGCAAAAGACAACTGATGCCAATCTATCATACTATTCTTAAGTAATATCTCGCCCAATTTTGAGCCAAATTGTCTTGCCAAGGCTAACTCCAGCTTATCTTTTGTTATAAAACCCATCTCAATCAAGACTTCTCCTAAAAACTTTTTAGTAGACTCTTGCGTCTCTAACGCCTCTGTAAGCTGCCTTTCTGTTAAAATCCCTGAATCTATCAGAATTTCACCCAATCTCCTCGGAATCTTAGGCATAATTATTATCCTCCTAATCTCCTAATTCTAATACAGCGCCAATCTCTTCTTTTGTAGTCAATCCATCTTGGATTAATTTAGCTGCTGTTTCCTGGAATGTTACCATTCCTTCTTTTACTGCAAACTCTTTTATCGAGCTAGCAGGTGCCTTGTTCAATATTAAATCCTTTATACCTTTTGAAATCTTCATTACTTCAAATATTCCTATTCGATTCGAATACCCAGTATTATAACAATAGGCACAGCCTGAACCCTTACATATCTTACAACACAACCTGACTAAACGTTGAGATACGATACCATTTAATGTAGCTGCAACAAAATAAGGAGCAACCCCCATCTCTACAAGTCTAGTCACAGACTCATGAGTGCTCTTTGTATGCAGAGTGCTAAATATTAAACAGCCAGCTAGCGCAGACCTTATTGCAATTTTCGCTGTATCCAAGTCTCTTATTTCACCAACTAAAACAATATTTGAATCTTGCCTTAATATAGTGCGCAGTCCCGCAGCAAAATCCAAACCAAACTCAGGTTTTACCTGAATTTGATTTATACCATTAAGAATTAATTCAACAGGATCCTCTATCGTAAAAATATTTTTTTCTCTGGTACTGATATGACGCAAAGTCGAATATAGCGTAGTTGTCTTACCGCAACCCACTGGTCCACAAATAATTACAAAACCCTGGGGAGCGTTAATAATTGCTTTGTAAGTCTCAAGCGACCTATAATCCATACCAAGCTCATCGATCTTTAGATTATATTTGGAATGATCAATTATTCTTAATGCAGCCCTCTCTCCATTGACAGTAAATATAGTTGAGACTCTAATGTCTAAATCGAAACTATCTACTTTTGTCCTGAAACGACCATCCTGGAATAAGTTTCTCTTTGTTGTATCTAATTCGCTTGCAACCTTTATTGCATTAATAACAGTATTTAAATCACAATCCACTTGAGACTGATTTACCTTGGCTGCATCTTTTAATCTGCCATTTACCCTAAATCTCACATTTAGCCAACTACCTGCATTGTCATTAATTAACTCAAAATGCAAATCAGTGGCCCCCTCATGAACAGCTTGAGAAATAAAACCGTTCACCAAATTAAGTGAATTTTTCTCTTGTGGATTAGTGATCTCAACCATTTCTTTATTAATAATAGTACTATTATTAAGTATACAACTTATTTAGCCTTTTTGCCACTTATATTAATTATTAATATAAGTTCAGATTAAGTGACTCTGGCTCTAAGAATTTTAGCTTTTTAACGAACCACTTACCTTCTTCTTTTGAAAAAGTAACGATTAAATGAAACAAATCCTGATCAAATGATAATTCATTAGACTGTATTGATTTTGCAGTTACCAACACTCTAATATCTGCCTCTGCCTCGGAACTAGCAATATCTATATCTAAATCATTGATATATAAAGATATAGTGTCGTAATTCTGAAATATCTCCTTCGCTATATATAAAAGCGCCCGCCTGTCAAAACCATTATCATCCTGATAATTAACAGAGACATATTTCAGGCTGCCTGCAATATCCTCTTTTTGAAAACTACTTCGAGTCTTATAGATTATCTTCTTCAGCTTTTCATAGTCAGACTTAGGCAGGCAGAAGAAAAGAACAATTCCGCTCATTATTAGTACTGCGATTAAAATTAATTGTTTTCTAGCCATTTAGTTCTACTGTTTCGTAATGCCTGCCTGTCGGCAGACAGACGTAGTCCGTTTTGCATACTGCGTAATGTCTCGAATCAGTACGAATTTATTATGGATTCTTGCAAATTTGCTTTTTAAACTTTACCACCTAAGAGGTGGATGCGGTTATATTATTAATTTTAAGCCTTCGCAAGACTATATACAACAAAAAATTTTAACTTCAGATGCCGTTCTAAATCTGGTATAATTTGCCTATGAATAAGATAATATTTTTAGGCACAGCCGCGGCAGTAACTAATAAATACCGAGATAACACATCAATACTTATTCTGAATAAGAATGAGAAAATTTTAGTAGACTGCCCGGGTGCATTATTAATAAAATTAGCAAGATTAGGCATCGATTACAAAACAGTATCAACTATATTTATAACCCATGCCCATCCTGACCATATCTATGGCCTTGTTGCATTTATGCATTCCAGATATTTCTTAAAGGACAAGATAAATATTTTTGCACATCCTATTACAATTGAGCTTATCAAGAATATAAGAAAGATCTTTAGTTTAGAAGATACTAATAAATTCCCTGAACTTTTATATCATACAGTAAAACCAGACTCAAAAACTCCTTTCTATGTTTCAAGGAATATAAAAGCCTATTGCTTTAGCGTAAACCATAGGCCTGAATCTTTGGGATTGAAGTTCTTGTTTAAGAATAAAAAGAAAGTGATTTTTAGCGGGGATACTGCTTATTCTAAAAATTTAATAAAAGAGGCTCGTAACTGCGACTATCTAATCCATGACTGTTTTGCACCCTCTAGATTCTTTACTAAATATCCTAAACTGAAAACCATGCATACGTCAAGTAAGATGTTAGGAATGATTGCCAAAGAAGCAAATGTTAAGACGCTTCTACCTATACACTTTACATGTGAGATCAGATATTCTACTGAGACGGTTAAGAGAGAAATAAATGCTACTTATAAGGGTAAGATAATCCTTCCTAATGATTTTGATACCCTAAATATATAATTGTATTATTTAGAGATCTTTGCTTTTCCTTTTATCTGCCTATCTAAAACAGAAATTTCAGACTTCATTGATGCAATCTTTTTTCCTGATTTAGGCGATTTTGCCAAAAGCTTTCCTAAATTATAGTAAAGCTGTTCTCTTTTTAAGCGCAACATCATTTCTTCTGTCTTTGCCTTACCCTTAATTGAAAAATCCCTTAAAAATGCCTCGGTTTTCTTACCTATTTCTTTGGCCTCTTTAGATATATCATTGACTTGAATCTGTAACTCTGCCCAAATGTTCTCTAGGTTTTTCTGTAAATCTGTCTTCTTGGCCATTTATTGCCTCCTTATTTTTGGCTCTTTGTTTGTTAGCATTTATAGAATATATTATAATTGATTTAACAAGAATATAAAAGAGATTTCTAATAAAATTTTTAAAAATAATTTTGCTTTAAGGACAGGGTTTTCAAACAGCGGTTAATTTGAAACGGTTTTAAATTCCTCTTTTAAATATTCGGCAAGCATTTGCTGGTCGTCTTTTGGAATAAAAACAAAACGCCCTGCAACTGAAAATACAAAATTAGAATCTACTGAAGAAATGGCCTCAGAGGCATCTTTAAGCTCAGATCGAACAACTTCTATTGTTGCTAAGATTTGCTTTCCATTATTTAAATATACCATTATAGATAATTGAGCTCCCCTATCTATAGTAGAGCTTGAATCAAATAAAAGGCCTCCCATACTTATATTTTTAGTCTTCGTGCGTATGGCATCTGAACAGGTAAAATACTCTGCTATTGCCTCGCAATTTAATCTTCTATATCTTCTTCTGCTTAACCCATTATAAAAATAATTATTAATACGATTATCAGCTAAATCATCCCGCAATGCCATTTCGTCCTTAAATCTGTCTAAGTCAAAATCAACGGCAATATCGTTATAGTATTGCTTTATCGCATTCTTAATTTCGCGATATGTGCCTATAAATACATTAACCCTGCAATGCAAGATTTGTATTAGCGTCTCGACAATACCATAGTTCATCGGATCCGACACTGCGATTGTAATAGAATCGTTGGTCTTTTCAACTGGAATAAAACAATAGGTTATTATAAGCTTTAACGGTATTGAATCTATTGCCTTTTTTGGTATTTCAAAATTTTCTAAAGAGATATACGGCATGCCAAGTTTGTTGGCCAGGCACATAGTTATATCTACATCGCTTGCGAATCCAAGTTTTATAAGATGCTGACACAGATACCCGCCCTTTTGCCGCTGCTGGTCTAAGGCTATTTCTAATTGCTTGTTGGTAATAATATTCTTCTCGACAAGCATCTCTCCAATCTTTTTATTTGTATAGTTTTCTTTTTGCATATCTTGCTCCAAAAAAAATAGCTAAGCGCCAATATCTTTGGCAGCTTAGCCATCTCATTAACTTACGCGTTTGCCGGAAAATCGGCACGCCGAATAATCAACTCATAACTTCATACGGTATTCGGCGTCGGTACGCTCGGCAATCTCCAGTTATTTGAGACCCGTAGCTTTGCCCCTATCCAACCCTTGACTTGCGTAAACACGAAGATGGGGTTGTGTAGGGCCTACCAGTTTACGGTAGGGTCGCCAGGTTACCCTGGTTTTGCCTCCCAAGGGAATTCACCCTTAGGACCAGACAATCTGGTTTTCGGATATTCCTCTACTTATAAGTATAACATATAATTATACTATAATTCCACTTTATCTTATTACTTATTAAAACTTTTTAATTAGGATTATAACTTATTGATAATAAAATGGATAGGATTTTATTGAAATGTGTTTGAAGGGAATCTTTAAACAAGATTGCTTCTTAGATAATCAGCAAGCAAATTCTGGTCTTCTTTTGAAAGGAAATGGAATGTTCCTGCAACTAAATAAACAGGCGGCTTCTCTTTTTGAGAATCTATTTTTACTACATCTTTTAGTTCAGACCTGACTATCTCAATTGCGGCCAAGATATCTTTTTCTCCTATATGAACAATCATGCCTAATTGCATTCCACTTGGTAAAGGTGAGTCAGCTTCAAAAAGCAGCCCAGACATACTAATATTTCTAACCTTACTTTTGACATCTTGCGGATAAAGAAAATATTCTACCTCTAACTCCTTGTTTAATCTTTTATATCTCCTTCTTTCCTCTCCGCTAAAACTAGGTGCTAGAATCATTTTTTTATTATCCACACTTAAGATCTTGTCATCTTTAAACTTGTCTAAATCAAACTCTTTTACTGTAGTATTAAACTGTTTTTCAATGGCCTCTTTTATTTCACGATAGGTGCTGATAAAGATGTTAACCTGGCAATTCGTGATCTTGCGCAAAATATTTACCACTCCCTCATTCAGGGGATCTGCCATGGCAATAGTTACTAAGCCCTCCATCTTATCTATGGGCAATAGACAATACACTGGAATGAACTTTGCAGGTATCGCATCTATAGCCTCTTTTGAAACCTGGTAATTCTTTAAAGGTAGGTATGGAAAACCCAATTGATTGGCAAGGCACATGGTAATATCTTCATCTTTTATAAAGCCCAAGCTTATCAAGTGCTGACTTAGATATCCGCCTTTAAGTTTCTGCTCTTTAAGTGCTGCGGCTAATTGTTCTTCAGTTATCAAATTTTTCTCAAGAAGAAGTTCGCCTATTCTTTTATTCGTTGCACGATTTCGCATAATTTAATTTAAAGATTTTTAAAATTACTATAAATCAGTTTTTCAGTATATCACATACGGGTAAAAATTCAATAGATTTATGTTCTAATTAAAAAGGTATCCTTACACCAGCTTCTATCTTCTTTTCACTTCCTGCCCTGCCTACCTCCAAAAAAAACTCCCCAGTTTTAAGAAATTTCCTAGTAAGTATTAATTCAAGGCCAATTGGTTCATTATCATGATCCTTTAATATCAGTGAAAGGCTGTTGTCTCTATTTATTTTTCTAGTTACAATAAATTGAATTGCAACCTTTTTATTAGGATAACCCATTTCGAAATCAATTGAAAGGTCCCTCTTAATTTTTAAAGCACCGAATAGCACTACGTCTTTCTTAATATCTTTCTGGCCATCTTTAGTCTTTATCTTAATCCCAATCTGGTATTTTATCTTATTATCATCGGGATAGAGATTGGCTGTTTCAAGAGATGCGCTAAATTCAAATTGAGATTTGGAATTGCCAAGAAACTTATAAACCAACCTTTCTTTATAAATCTGCCAATAACCCTTTATTCCAAACGATCTTTCCGACTTAATCTTGCGGTTTAAATCCCTCTTTAAATAAGTATAGAATAATTCATTATTTTTTGATACCTGCCATGTATTATTAAATATCAATTTATCATCTGAGCCTGTCTCTCTAGAAACAGAAAAATTCAGCCTGTTATTCTTGTCGGCATTCCATAAGCCTTTTAGATCTATCTGCCTTCTTTTGATCTTATTAGGAGAAATTCGCTCTAAATAACTAAACCCCAGTGAATCTTTGCTTTTATTTATGATATCTCCTTTAATAACAAGGCTGTCGCCAAAGACTTGGGTCTTTGATTCATCCAGGCTAAATTTAAGATCATGATTCTCATCTAATGACCATTTACCTTCGAAGTCTATCTTATGCAACACCTCTTCATCTAGCTTTTTCTTTTGTCTTGAGCAAATATAATAACTAAGGTTGTTTTTGTTATCGACCTCAAACTTCCCCTCAACAACCATCTTCTTTCTGAGCGGAGAAATGGGCGAGAATGGCTCGATCATGACTAGTTGATTTAAAGGATCAACTTCATAACGGATTTTTTGTGTACTTTTTTCTTTTTTTCTACTCATAAATTAATAATGATTAGAATTTTTCCCAATGCAAAACATCTTTTATGGCTCTTTTACGAGACTTCTTGGAAGGCTCTTTTGCCAGCCCTAGCGAAATAATGCTTACCAATTTGTACTCTAAGGGCACTTTGAGCTCTTTAGATATCTGGGCACAATACGGTTTCTTATCACCTGCTATCCAGCAGGAACCGACACCCAAAGCAGCTGCTGCAAGTAATATATTTTGAGTTGCTGCACAACAATCCTCTAAATAATACTTGGTATCTGAGGAATACACAACTATACAAGCTGAAGCATCTTTCATAAACTTACCGTGGTCTGTAATATTGGCAACTGTTTTGATTTTCTCTTTATCTGTAAGAACTACAAATTCCCACGGCTCAATTGCCCTTGCAGTTGGCGCCTGTATCCCTGCCTCAATAATCTGCTCTAGCTTCTGTTTTTCAATTGGCTTATCAATGTAGGTTCTTACGCTCGATCTTTTTTTGATTGCTTCGAATAATTCCATTTTCATCCTCCTATTTTAGTTTGGAGTTGGGAGTTAGGAGTTGGGAGGGTTTAGAGCCTCCTAGCTCCAAACTCCTAACTCCTAACTTATGCATTTTATAACTCGTTTAGCCCTAGAACTCTACGCCTTACATGCCTGCAAGCAGACTACGAGATAGGGAGAGGTTAATAGATTAAATCTCTTCTATAATTAACTCTTTCAAAGTTCTCTAGGGGACAATGTGCCTATCCTTTTTGTCTCTATAATATCTGATATCATAACCTGGCGGGGCATCTTTTAAAATAACTATCTCTTTAGGCAAGCCAATAGCAAGTACAAGCAGAATCTCAAACTGCTCTTTTATTTTTAGATTCTTTTTAAGTAGCTCCCTATCGATGGAGGCAATCATACATCCACCCAGCCCCTTAGCTGCAACTCCTAATAAAATAGTCTGCGCTGCGATTCCATGGTCACAACCAAAAGAATCCATAATGCCTTTATCTCCAAGTATAATGATATAGGCGCTTGGTCTTTCTCCTTGTTTTGGGCCATTCCACTCTGTTAAATCACGCGCCCATTTTAAGGTAGGAAAGATTAAACTATTCTTTTGTTTTGTATTAGAGATTATGTACTTGAGGGGTTGTCTATTGCCAGCGCTTGGAGAGAATCTGGCGAGCTTTATTAAATCTGTGAGGGTATTATTTGAAACTTTATAATCTTGGACAAATCTTCTATAGCTTCTGCTACGCTTTATAAGTTTTTTTATATCCAAAGGTTACACCGAATAAGAAAAGTTATTCCTGTAATCCTTAAATTTTAATAATTAAGTTAGAAAAGGAGGGTTATTTCTTGCCTAAAGCAACTTCGAGCCAATCATCGTAGAGAGAGTCTAACAGCTCAAAAACATTCCCCGGATTAATGCTCAAAAAGTTTGCACCATATAGGGATCTGCCCCTTAGGAAATCCTTCCATACGAGCTTTACCCTGACAGGAACTTCGTGGTCTAACCAAGATGGTTTTAGAGCCAGGTCATGCTCTTGTGCATTCCTTAAAGGAACATTTGACAAAAAACCTAAACCGCTTCTGCTTATATCTCTCACGTCTGCTATAGGTGCTGTCTCATCTATATAGCGAACAGAACAACTCCTATCGCCTGCCACAAGATATCTTTGATGTCTTCTTCTATCCTGCATCATACTTCTTCACCCCTTAAATTGTTTATTTGAACAGTTATAGTATACACCAAATTGTGAAAAAAAGCATAAATTTTTTGTTTTTATTTTAATCATCACCTTCGGAGGTCATCTTAACTTCAGATGCGCTTGCTGACTTCTGTGCTGCTTTGTATGATACAAATTTTCTCTTTATATACTTATTAACCGCATCTTTTGTATTTGCTAAATTTAATTTCTGAAAAAGAAAATCAAACTTTGCCTCAATATCTTTTGTTATCAAATCCTTTGTGTCTTGGGCCAGATTCATTATATCTTTTTTAAAAGGCCCCAGTGCTTTTTTTCTTGCCTTATAAATGAATTGATCGTCGGTTTCTCCGCTTTTCCTTTCGCCTGTTAGATTTGCTTTTATATAATCATACATCTTGTTTTTTAATTCAGCTGGGAAATGCGCGCTTTCATAAATCATGTTCTGAAACTCTGTAGCCAAATGCACTTCAAGAGTCTCAACCTCAGGGAATTTATTAAATGCATCTGCCGGTAATGTAGATGCGCCATGCTGCACCGCTCCTCCCATCTTATATTTGTTTCTTGCTAGCTCCGATAATGTCTTTAATGTTTCGAAATCCAGCTTTACCTGTGCTATAGAGCCATCTGGCATAACTACGCCGCCGTGGCTTGTTCCAGTCTGAACACTTATCTTGCTGATTGAGCGCATCTTACCTGAAAGATTCTCTTTGTATCCCTTCATAAAAGCCTCTAATTCTTCAGGTGTAGAATTTTGAGATCCAACCTCACCTATTTCACCGCCAACAGAAACAATAACGCCTGACGGCTCTATCGAACGTATGAATTTTGTCAGTTCTGCACACACAGTAAAATTATTCTTCTGCTGCTCGTATTTAGTCTCTTTGCTTAGATCTACCAAGGTTGAGCTATCGATATCAATATTAAAAAATCCGCTTGATATTGAATCACGTATTAAATCCTTTAGACCATCTAATTCTTTTTGTGGATTTTCCTGGAATTTTTTTGCATTGAGCTGGAAATGGTCACCCTGGATAAAAATAGGCCCTGAATAATCCTCTTTGACTGCTGCAGCCAAGCAAACACCGGTATATTCTACAGGCCTCTGGTCAGTATAGCCCATTTCAGACCTTGCAATCTCAAATATAAATGCACCTGCATTATGTTTTTTTGCTACTCGAAATATTGCGCGCGCTAAATCATAAGTCATACTCCTTAAGTTAACTGCAGGCACTGTGAACCCAGAACACAATCTCTTGCCGCGTGCTTTATAAAGTGAGTGGATCGACGCAGGAAATATCCCTTTCTTTTTAGCCATTTTCCATACTTGGTTTAGGCAATCCTTCTTCATTTGAAGATCGTCTGTATTTACCAGATCCTTAACAAGTGTATCTACATCCTTGTATTTTCTCCCCATTATTCCTCCTTAGGTTAAAACCTTGATTGATCTATAAAGACTTTCTACATCAATATCCTTTTTCTTTATAGCATATTCTAAATCAACTGTAGCTATTCTCGAACAACACAAACCTACAGCCTTATCTACTTCACCTTTTATCAGTGCTTCAACTGCTGCTTCACCCAATGTTAGCGCCTGGTTTCTGCTAAAGGCAGTGGGACGGCCTCCTCTTTGAATATGCCCAAGGACAACGGTGCGTGTTTCTAAGCCTGTGAGCTCAGTGATTCTTTTTGCTATATCTGAAGCAGGACCAGCTCCTTCTGCTACAATAATTATCCAACTTATCTTTCCTCTTATATTGCCATTTACAATATTGTGACACATATCTTCAAGATCATATTTTCTTTCAGGTATAATTACATCTTCACAGCCTCCGGCTAATGCAACCTGCAGGGCAATATAGCCTGAATCTCTGCCCATAACCTCAACCACAAATATCCGTTCCATTGAAGTTGCGGTATCTCGAATATTATCAATTGCACCCAGGGCAGTATTAATTGCGGTGTCTGAACCAATGGTTATATCAATGCCATTTATATCATTATCTATAGAAGCCGGTACGCACATACAAGGCACTTTGTATTTTTTAAAAAAGGTATGTGCTGCCTGAAAACTCCCATTACCGCCAATTACAACAATTCCATCAATAGAATATTTCTTTATCGTATCAAATGCGCGCTGTTTGCCTTCGTCAGTGATAAATTCAGGGCAGCGCATAGTCTTAAGTATAGTTCCGCCTTGATTTATTATCCCGGATACGAAACGGTGATCAACCTGTTTTACCTCATCATTGATTAGACCCCACCATCCTCGAAACACTGCAAATACTTCTAGTTTATGGTATAGCGCAGTACGAACCACAGCCCTTATAGCTGCATTCATTCCAGGCGCATCGCCACCCGTAGTTAAAACTGCTATTCTTTTAATTTTCGAATCCGTCATTCTTATCTCTTAAATCTGCTTTTAAGTGCCCATTTCCCAGCTTGCCAGATATTTTTCTTGTTCTTTGGTCAATGTATCAATCTTTATTCCCAATGATCTAAGTTTCAAATATGCAATTCGTTTGTCTATATCTTTAGGAACAGGATACACGCCTAAATCTAATTTTTTGTAGTTTTTCCTAATATACTCGGCTGATAAAGCCTGGTTTGCAAAAGACATATCCATAACACTTGCAGGATGCCCTTCCGCTGAAGCCAAATTAATAAGTCTTCCTTCTCCAAGAATGAAAATCTTTTTATTATTTTTTAAAGTATATTCTTCAACAAAATCTCTTATCTGCCTTACCTTCTTTGATAGCTTTTTTAATGCAGGTATGTCTATCTCAACATTAAAGTGTCCAGAATTTGCAACAATTGCGCCTGACTTCATATTAGAGAAATGTCTTTCTGTTATAATATTGATATCTCCTGTAGTCGTTAAGAAAATATCTCCGATTCTACTGGCAGAGGATAATGGCATGACTTCATATCCATCCATTGTTGCCTCGAGCGCACGAAGTGGATCAACCTCGCATACAATAACCTTACTGCCCATGCCGCTTGCCCTCATAGCCACACCCCTACCACACCATCCATAGCCGCATACTACAAAATTACTTCCGCACAACAATGCGTTTGTAGCACGAAGTATTCCATCTATAGTAGATTGGCCTGTGCCATAACGGTTGTCAAAGAGATGTTTTGTCATAGCGTCATTAACTGCAATTATTGGATATTTCAGTGCATTATCTCCATACATTGCCTTAAGCCGTATAACACCAGTTGTTGTCTCTTCAGTACCTCCCCAAGGTAACTTACTTCTTACATTGTGACCTGATAACCTTGTGACATCTTTATGTATAGTAGAAACTAAATCAGCCCCATCATCCATTGTTATATCCGGTTTAATACTAAGGGCAGATTGTATATGGCTATAATACGTCTTTGTATCCTCTCCTTTAATAGCAAAAACTGGGATCTTGTAATCCTTAACTAGTGAACTGGCAACGTCGTCCTGCGTGGATAAAGGATTAGATGCACAGAATATAACCTCTGCACCTGCTGCCTTTAATACAAGGGCAAGCACTCCGGTTTCAGTTGTTATATGAAGGCATGCAGATATTTTTACACCCTTAAGTGGTTTTTCTTTCTCAAATCTATTTTTTATAAGATTCAATACTGGCATATTATTAGATGCCCATTCTATCCGCAGCTTCCCCTTTTTAGCTAAACTTATATCCTTGATATCATATTTCATTGGTTTGCCTTTCTTATTACTTAATCTCCTTTGCCAGAGTCTTTGCCAATTCAGTCTTCTCCCATGTAAAGCCTTCTTCGTCCCTGCCAAAATGACCGTAAGCAGCTGTGTCTCTGTAGCGGGGTTTTAATAGATCTAGTGTCTTGATTATTCCTTTAGGAGTCAAATCGAAATTATTATCAATTATCTTAAGTAATTTTTCATCAGAGACCTGGGCTGTGCCATAGGTCTCAACCATTACACTTAAAGGCTCTGATTTACCAATTACATATGCAAGTTGCACTAGGCATTTTTTTGCCAATTTTGCTGCTACTATGTTCTTTGCAACGTATCTTGCCATATAGGCACCTGAGCGGTCTACCTTGGTTGGGTCTTTGCCTGAAAATGCACCTCCACCGTGAGAAACAAGGCCGCCATAGGTATCAACGATAATCTTTCTGCCAGTCATTCCAGTATCAGATTGAGGACCGCCTATTACAAACTTTCCAGTTTGATTTACATAGAATTTTGTCTTCTTATCAACCAAATCTTTGAGTATAGGCATTGCAATTGTTTTGATTATCTCACTTCCTGCACTCTCTGATATATGATTTCCGGTTGAATCAAGTATCTCAGAGGTGTGCTGACAGGCTAGAACAACGCTGTCCACCCTTTTAGGTTTTCCGCTTTTATATTCTACAGTCACCTGTGATTTACCATCAGGCCCAAGATATTTTAAAATTCTTCTCTTTCTTACATCTGTCATGCGCCTGGCAAGATTATGCGCTAACATTATAGGTAAAGGCATAAGTTGTGGGGTCTCATCGCAGGCAAAACCAATCATCATCCCTTGATCTCCAGCTCCACCCAAGTCTACTCCTTGAGAAATATCCGGAGATTGAGAATGTATGGCGCTGACTACCGCGCAGGTGCTATAATCAAAACCATAGATATGGCTCGTATAACCTATATCCTTTACCACTCTCCTTGAAAGATTTAAGATATCAACATAACAATTTGTGGTAATTTCTCCTCCGACTATCAAAAGACCCATTGTAACAAATGTTTCACAGGCAACCCTCCCCTTTGGGTCTTGGCGTAAGACTTCATCAAGAATCGCATCTGATATCTGATCGCATAATTTATCAGGATGCCCTTCAGTTACAGACTCAGAACTAAATAAAAAATCCTTCTTTTCCATTTTAACTCCTTCTCCTTTCTTTTATGTTAGAAAAAAAATCATCTGCCTTTGCATACTCTTCGTGGTGACCTATGTCAAACCACTGCCCGCTAAAAACAAAACCAAAACAATCCTCTTTCCTGTGTAACCAATTAATATAATTCCCTACGGCATCTTTCGAAGTATCTTTTTTCCCTAAATACTCTTTTATAGATGAGATTTTATTCTTTGGGAAATAATATATGCACGTTGCAGAGAGAGTAGATTTTGGATCCGCCGGCTTTTCCTGAAAATCGACAATCTTATTATCCTTATCAATGCTAACAATGCCGTAATGCCTTGCAAGCTTATAGTCTCTGACATCAAAAAGCCCAACAGTAACACTTGTCTTGTGGATTGCGAAATCGACAAGACTTTTTAGCTCATCTTCAAACAGGTTGTCTGCGCCAAGCATGAGAAAATCTTCTCTTAGATGTTTCTTTTCTATAGTATACTGTATGTCCCCGATGGCACCAAGCCTATCATCTACATCCTTGGTACGGTCAGTAATAATTTCTATTTTGAGGTCCTTATATTCCCTAGTGGCATCTTTTGACCAATTGGAAAAGATAGG
>JBFZAD010000251.1:0-2711 GCA_041309125.1 Candidatus Omnitrophota bacterium | reverse complement strand
AGAGGGGTGAAACTGTTGAGAAGATTCAGATAGCTCAAGATGCAGAACACACAGCTTCGTCTTGCTTTAGATGCATAGCTAGCCTGGTGAAAAATGGGAGGACAAGATTTCAGTTTTTGTCATTTGCTAGTGAATCTGAAAAAAACAAGAGGTTGCTTTTAGAACACCTTAAAAGTCTTGGAGTGAATGATTTTTCCCTAGAAGATAAATGCTCTTTCTGCGGGATGGACGAAGAGAGCTTTTCTTTATTGGGAGCGCTAAATATGGGCCTTGAGATCACAAAGGTAGCCCAAGATTTATACTATGATCTATTTAGGATGCGTAAAAGCCAAGAAGAAAGGGAGGTATTCTTAAAGCTGTTGGCAGAAAAACACAGGCAAAGGGCTTTTCTAAAAAGAGAGGTAAAATTTTATGACAATAAGGTAGAATCAAAGTTTGATTTAAATTTTTATATCCCAACATTAATGGGCAATGTATTAAATTAGAAATGAGCCTTTTGTGTTAGGCATACCTTGCGGGGCATGCCTACTTGGTATTATATATCAATACCGTATACAAAGATGTGATTAGGCAAAATAATATCTTCCGGGGGATTCATTATTAACAAATGGAGGCGTAAAATGAAAAAGTCTATATTTGTCATCTTGGTTTGCGTAGTAACATTTGTTGTATGCGTTTTGGCATTTGCGCAGGAGAAAGAAGAAGGCATGATGGGGACCGGCATGATGGGTAAAGGATGCATGATGGATAAACAAAAAATGATGGGTAAATGCCCCATGTGCGGCATGATGATGAAGAAGATGATGAATAAGGAAATAGTTGCTACAAATGACGGCGGGGTTATCGTTTTGGCAGGAAACAAGCTTTTTAAATATGACAGGGATTTGAATTTAAAAAAAGAAGTTGAGATAAAAATGGATATGGAAGGCGTACAGAAGATGATGCAAGAGATGATGAAAAATTGTCCGATGAGAAAGAAGATGATAGAAGAGGGTATGATGGAAGAAGGCAAAGAAAAATCCGGAGGGAAAGATACTATGCAAGAGATGTCAAAATGAATGATTTTTCAATACTCATCGGCGGAAAGGCCGGCTTTGGCATAGATAAGTCTGGCTCGGTTATAGGACAGCTATTAAACAGTTTAGGGTATCGAGTTTATATCTATCGCGATTATCCTTCTATTATCAGAGGCGGCCACACATTTTCTATTATCCGCGCATCAAAAAAAGAAATAACCACGCATAGAGACAAGGTAGATATTATTATAGCATTAAATCAAGAAACAATCACGCTTCATAGGCATAGGTTAAAGGGGCTGCTTTTTTATTTTTGATTCAGAACAAGTAAAGGTAAATACCGGAGATGGCTGTGGCCTTGGCCTTGCCTTGGGAAAATTCCTTAAAGAACTAAATGCTCCAGAAATAATGCGTAACACCTGTATTATAGGAGCATTGGCAAGGGCCCTGAGGATAGACTTCAATATCCTGGCACAGGTTATTAAAAAAGAATTTAACAAAGAGACAGAGCTGAATATCAAGGTTGCACGGCGCGGCTGTGATGAAAGTAAAGAATTAATTAAAATTGAGCCTTTAAAACAAAAAATTCTCCCCCTTCTTACTGGCAATCAGGCAATTTCCCTGGGTCTTATCAAAGGCGGCCTTGATACTTATATTGCCTACCCAATGACTCCGAGCTCACCCATATTGCATTATCTTGCTGAAATTGCCAGTGACTTTTCTTTAGATGTGATCCATCCGGAAAGCGAAATTGGTGTAATTCTTATGGCGCTGGGCTTTTCATACATGGGCAAAAAAACAGCCGTAGGTACTTCTGGCGGTGGATTTTGCCTAATGACTGAGGGCTTAAGCTTTTCAGGTATGGCAGAATTACCCTTAGTTATTATTTTAGGGCAAAGGCCTGGCCCCTCAACCGGCCTTCCAACATATTCATCGCAGACAGAGCTATTGTTCGCTTTAAATGCCGGGCAGGGTGAATTCACGCGTTTTGTTGTAGCTCCAGGAGATGCCCAGGATGCTTATTATTGGTCAGCGATTGCAATTGAATTGGCCTGGAAATATCAGATTCCTAGCATTATATTAACTGATAAAAACTTAGGTGAAGGTATTTCTAATTTTGATATTGATGATGTGCAAGAGATAAAACAAGAGCTGCCAATTATCTGGGATGGCAAACCGCCCTATAAGAGATATTTACTTACAAAAAATGGAGTTTCGCCTTTGGCATTCCCACCTTATAAGGATGCAGTAATTAAGGTAAATAGCTACGAGCATTATGAATTCGGCATAACAACAGAAGAGCCCAAAGAGACTAAGCTAATGCAAGAGAAACGCCTGTGCAAAGAAAGATTTTTGTTGCAGGATATTGAGGGGTTTGAGGCTGTAAAAGTTTATGCTGATAAGAAATCAAAAAACGCCATTCTTTGTTGGGGCTCTAATAAGGGCGTAAGTATTGAGGTGGCACAAGAGCTGGGCTTAAGGGTAGTCCAGCCCATTGTTCTTAACCCTTTCCCTCTGAAGCAATTTAAGAAGGCGCTTAGAGGGGTACAAAAAATTATCTGCGTAGAAGATAATGCAACAGCCCAGCTGGTTAAGCTTATCAAGGGATATGGCTTTAATGTAGATAGCACAATACTTAAATATGACGGAAGGCCATTTTCGTTTGAAGAATTAGAGGCAAGGATAAAAGAGGTG
>JBFZAD010000250.1:0-3001 GCA_041309125.1 Candidatus Omnitrophota bacterium | reverse complement strand
AACCTGCCTTAATACTTTCCTGCCGAAAAATAGCAATACCAATCCAATAAGAGTAATAATTATTGAAAAACCGGAAGTAAAATAAACCCTCCACAATGAACTCACCAAGTGTATCAAGATGCCAAAGCCTAGGAATATCCATCCTGAATTATCAGGCTTTATTGCAATATTCTTTATCTTATCCTTTCTAATCCACACCAAAAATCCACACACAAATGGAATTAGAATTCCATGCCCATAGTAACTCTCCTTCTCAAACCACCTATCCCACATCCATATGAAAGTGGGTAGATACGTCAAAAGCAGCAATACCGATAATACTATTAGTTTATTCAAATCTTGTTTTCTCATATTTTTCTCCTAAGATTACTCCTAACTCCAAACTCCCAACTCCAAACTATGATTCCCGAATAGGTTGCCATACCTCCGAAGCGTCTGCGTCAAAGGATTTAAAAATTCCTAAAAGCGCAGAATAATTTAAAATCAAAAAGTATCTAATTGGTGAAAAAATAGCTTTATGCTTCCAAGTAAAAAGGCCCATCATATAAAAAATGAGCTGTAAGATTAAAGTAACCCTATAAAATGTATACTCAAGTAGAAATATGTTTGACACAAAGCATGCAATCATAAAAATAGGCACCAGATACCTTAGCAATTTATGTGAAATAAGCTGAAAAGAGAAAAATCCAAACCTAAATGGATTTAGAAAACGCCTCATAACCCTTAGCGCTACCAGGCTTCTGCTTGAAACTCTTATCCGCATTTTTATTTCACTTTGCCTTGACTCTATAACATCCTCATACACTATTGCCTCTGGTTCAAATACAGAACTGTACCCCTGTTCGTAGGCAATCCAGGTTATGACAAAATCACTGATTAAAAAATTTGCCAGCTTTTTATATATTTTTTTTCTAACAGCATAGCAACAACCGCTTACGCCTAAAAGTGAATTCAATGAACTCTCTAAATTCCTCAAGAGTTTTTCATATCTCCAATAAATTCCTCTAGATAGCCCTATTTCGCTAGTATTCCTATTAACATATTCTAATTCTGCGCCAACACAGCCAACTTTATCATCAGCAAAATTCCTGACAATTTTTCTGATTACATCCTGCCTGAAATTAGTAGTAGCATCAGAAAAGAGCAAAATCTCTCCTTTTGCTACAGTAGCTGCCTTGTTTTGAGCCGAGGTTTTCCCCATTCTTCTTTCCTGCCTGACCAAGATAACGCCTCTATCTTTGAAGCTAGTAACAATCTTATCTGTGTCATCGCTAGAGCAATCTGAAGCTACAATAATTTCAAGTTTATCCTTTGGATAATCAAGCGAGAGCGACTCTTCAATCTTCGCCTTTACTGATTTCTCTTCATTATAGGCAGCAATAATCATACTTACGTTTGGTTCTATGTTGTCTTTTTTAAATGGTTTTTTTATTAAAATTGAAAGCAAGCTCAGAGCTAAAGGATACAAAAAATAAGTATATATAATACAAACTGCGCTCAACCAAAGAATAAATATAAATACTATGTCCATTTGTAAGCCTTTAAAGTTAATTTTTCGTAATTTTTGATTCCAATCAATCTCTGCGAGGCTTTCTTTATGATATTTTCAATATTTTCCTTAAGCATTGTCTTACCTTTTATAATTTTAGAGAACCTCTCCAAAGAAAGATGCCTTTTTACCGGTATTCTTTTTAAATTAAAAGGGTTTAATCTGCCATTATTCCCTAAATCAGAAGTGAATATATTTTTGTAGCCAGCTTCTTTTGCCTTTGCGAGTATTTTCTTATTACTGAACCCTCTTGGAATTGATAAGCAATCAATCTTGGTGCTTAAGTTTTTCTCTAATATTTCTTTTGAATCCTTCAATTCGCTATCAATCTCAATATCGCTAAGCCCAGTGAATACCCTATGTGTCATCCCATGTGAACCAATTATCATCCCGCTTTCCTGCAACTCTATTAATTGCCTCCAGTTCATATATCCAGGCTTCCCCACTCTTGATACGATAATAAAAAAATAAGCCTTTAAACCTAAAACTTTCAATATCGGATATACATATTTATAATTACTTTCATCCCCATCATCAAAAGTTAAAATAATATTGTTGCGGACAGTTGACCATGGACCATGGATATCTTCAAAGCTGACAACTTCATAACTCGGTGATTTGGTAATTTCTACAAGCAACTGCATCTGCTCCATAAAATTAGCAAGAGGCAGACAATAGAAATCTCTTCCTTTTTTACTATTCATAACTACTGAATGATACATTAAAATAATGTAATTTTTTTTCATTATCTTGTTATTGAAATTGAACGTATTTTCATAGAGCCCTGATAATAATTCTCATGAGGGTCTCCGATTACAAAATATTCAGGATGTTCTCCATCTGCATGCCAGACATATTCTAAAGGGATTATTCCTCCTTTAAGCATTTTTCCTTTATCGTCAAAAATCTTAAGAATAAAACTATCTTGGGTTTTTTCAATCTCAATCTTATACCAAGCATTTGGGTCATAAGTTATACCCTTTCTCCATTTTTGTACCCAGCGGTTCTCTTCGCCATCAAGAAAAACCAAGCGATTCTCCTTATTAGCATAATGCATAAAAACCGGATTGGGCATACCGCTTCCCCAGATATTATTATCAACATCAATGCAAACCTTCCTGTGCTCGTGCCACCAGTCATTAGTATGGTTGCCGCTTGGGTCTGTATCGGTTATAGCTAAAAGATACGCTCCATTTTCGTTCCCGGGCCCTTCATTGTATTCAGGATCCTGCGGAAGGCCTTCTATTTTATCTAAGCCATAATCAATTTCTCCCAATACTACACTTATCTTATATGTTTTAGGTAGCGCTTGGGTAGAGCGTATAATCGCAGAATCACGGTAGCTTTTTGATAACTGCAGCGCACAACCTGACGTCCCATCTATTTGAAAAGTCCCGCCGCGGTATAATTCAAAGGTAAATTCGCCGTTAGGGCCAAATTGTTTTCCATTTT
>JBFZAD010000249.1:0-4551 GCA_041309125.1 Candidatus Omnitrophota bacterium | reverse complement strand
TTCTTATATTTAGGCCTTTCTTTTTTAAAAACCTGGCCACCTACGCGGTGTCCGTGCGGGGACACCTACGCGGTGGTAAGGTTTAGGTAAGATTACATGGAGATGTTCTTAAATAGGGAGAGCATGCGGGAGAGGAATTTTTCTGCCATGGCTTCACCTAGAATCTTAGTAGTGAGTTCTTTGTTGGTGTAGAGCTCTTCTTTGCCTTCTTTGCGTATAAAGACAAGGCATGCGGCCTTGCCGGATGGTTCGTATTTTTTTACTGCACGCACAAGAATGGCAAAATTATCTTTGTTAAAATTTTCATTAATTTTGGCTGCTACCATTGAAAGGATCCAATTGCCATCCTTTGAAAGAATTATTGGATAATTATGTGAAACAGGAAGTGTTATTCCGGTCTCTTTTCTGTCAAATGCAGATAACGAAGATAGCTCATTCAGGAATTTATAATCCCTAAATTCGCCTTCATGCCCGAATTTCTTATATGAAGGGTCTATAAAAATAGCCTGGCTGCCATTTTTGGGCGTGGCCTTAATTAAATAGTGTGTCGGGCCGATATTGCCTTGCGCAGGGAAGAATGAACCCTCATAGGCAGACAAAAAGCTCACTCTGTAATCCTGGCCGAATAAAGATTTTGTAAAATCATAAGTCACCTCACTTAACTGTGTGCACACACCCGAGCGCATCTTGTGGTTAAGGAGCTTACCTTCTGAGTCATAGGCAAATATATTTTTGAGTGTCCACTGCTGTTTTGAGAAATCAAGGCTTATGGAGACATTCTCACGCAAAAGGTCGTCAATTGCAGAATAACGAAGAGTGCTCAAGAATTCCCGCACTTCTTTTTCATGCGGAAGCCCTTTTTGAGCACAACCTCCAAGGGCTACAAGCAAAGCAACAGATATAATTTTAAGATTAATAACCATAAGACATGCCTTTAATTTATTATAATATTATCACAATAACGCATTAAAGGCAAAGGGTTTAGAAGCCTGCTTAAAAATATTAGAGGACCACTATTCAAATGGTCCTCTAATTTATATTATTAAGTTACCTACTAATCAAAATGTTTTTTATGGCACCCACGGTTGCAGGCGTATTGCCAGTGGCCGCCCTTTTCAATCTGGTATTTATCAAAATGGCCTTCTATAATTCTATCATGGCCTCGTTTGTCAATTTCTTTATGCCTTGGGACCCATTTTCTGACCCAGACATAATTAGGTACCCAGACTCTCTTACATATTCTTATCCTCTGATGAGAACAATCTCGCCCTCTATATCCTCTATCTCTATCGCCATCCCAGTCTCTGTCTCTTGAGCTATCTCTATTGTTAAACCCCATCAGGTTACCAACTAAATCAACCCTGTTTCCGGTTACTATCCTTAAACCCTCTATTCCTGTTAATACCTTTCCTGCTACATCCCAATCACTTGCAGACGCAGGAATAGTGAAACCAAGATACAAAGCAACTGCCACCAACACAACTATTAACCTTTTCATCTTGCGCCCTCCTTTTTCTGCAGGCCTTATGCCTGCTTTAAATATTAGACACAAGAAATAGCCAAAAAGTTCCAATTAATTGAAAACGTCGATTCGGTTGAATATAACCAGGTTGAAGTATTTAAGATGTTTCTTGATAACCATGCCCCTTTCGGCAAGGCCTTTTAATGGTAGGAAAAATGGCAGGCTTAGAAGATCTAGAAGTAAAAGATATGGTATGCTTACAAGAATTAAAAACTTATACAATAAAACATAGCCGATTCCGAAATGTTTTTTAAAAAAGAAAAGCTTTGCCCTTAAGGACAAAATATCATACATCTTAGATGCCTTTGACTGTTTTGTGCAATGGCCACCAAAATGTATCATATTTGCCTGTGATAGATAATAATTCTTAAGGCCCAATTTTCTTGCCCTGTAAAAAAAGTCTATATCATCTAAATACATCGGCACACCCTCATCAAAGCCATTGAGTTTTTCATATGTAGCTCTTCTGACTAAGAAACAGCCCCCTTCTAAGGCCTCGCTTTCTCCGGATGTATCATAGTAGTTATTTATTCTTTTGCGAAAGAATGGGTATTTAATTAATTTTATTCTCATCCAATCAGACATCTTTTTAAAAAGGATTAGCTCCAAAAAGACCTGCGGTAGCGTAGGTGAACGGCGCCTGCTGTCAAACCATTTTGTCCTGTCTTTATTAAATGCCTTTGGCCCAACAACACCGACTTCAGGATGGGCCTTTAAAAAATTCAGCATCAAATGAAGCGTGTCCTCTAATAAAATTGTGTCAGGATTTAAAAGTAAGATATGATTTCCTCTTGAATTTTTAAAACCTATGTTATTTCCTTTGGCAAATCCCAAATTTTCCATACTTTTGATAATATGAACCAAGGGAAAATTTGACTCTATAAGCGATACGCTTTTATCTTGAGAGTTATTATCTACAATGATAATTTCAAATGGAACTCTGACCGTTCTGTAAATTGATTCCAGACACCCTGTCAAAACAGCCTGGCCATTCCAGTTGACAATTATGATAGATAGCTCAATCTCATCAATGAGGCCTTTAGCTTGAAAATTGTTTTGTTCTTTATAAATATCCTGCTGCATTATCTCTTCCTAATTGCTTAGTACGCCCCAACGCCCATCAACACCACAGGCACTGTCTTGGCCAATATCTTAAAATCAAGGCCAAGTGACCAATTATCAATATAATACAGGTCAAGCTTAACCCAGTCATCAAAACCAATTTTATTTCTGCCATTTACCTGCCAGATACAGGTCATGCCCGGCTTCATGCTTAATCTGCGCCTTTGAAAAGATTCGTATTTTTCTACTTCATCGGGTATCGGAGGCCTCGGGCCCACAAGGCTCATATCACCACGCAACACATTCAATAATTGAGGTAGCTCATCAATGCTGAATTTTCTTATGATCCTTCCAACCCTGGTTATGCGAGGGTCATCCTTGATTTTAAATATCGGCCCCTTTAATATATTCCTATCAAGCAATAAATGCCGCTTTTCTTCTGCATCCTTAAACATGGTCCTAAACTTTAATAGGGTAAACTTTCTGCCATATAAACCTACTCGTAACTGTTTAAAAAATATAGGACCCCTTGAGGTAAGTTTTATCATAAGGGCAACTACAACTAACAATGGTGAAAGAATTATTAATAGAGCTGAAGAAACAAATACATCAATAATTCTTTTAACCATCAACGTGCTGAAATTCTGCGGGATAGTAGAGAAAGACAAAAATGGCACTCCGGAAAAATCCTCAAAATAAGTCTTGGCGACTTTTCTTCTTAAGAAATCTGAAAACAGATAAACATTAACGCCTACTTTCTCGCAGAGCATAAAATCTTCCTCAAGCTCTGTAACCTGCGCCAATGGAAGGGCAAATATAACCCCGTCAATTGATCGGGAGTAAATCACCTTAGGCAAATCAAAGATGTTCCCTAAGATTTTATATTTTTGAAATTCAGGCTCAAGGACCTCACCATTCGAGGATAAAAGCCCTGCAATCTTTATACCCCAAAATTTAAACTCTTCTACCAGCTTAAGGACCTCTTTGGCCTGCGTGCCGGTTCCGACTATAAGGAAGTCTCTAAAGTTACGCCCCCTTTTTCTTAGATTGCGCAAAAGGATCCTAATTGAAATGCGTAAAAGGCTAATATTAATAACATTTAAAATAGAAAACAAAATAAGTAGCCCCGGATTTACATAATGCTGTTTAAAAATAAAGCTTAAAACTGAAAGCGCAACAAATAACCTGGCACTCGCCTTTAATATCTTCACTATCTCCTGGCCGATAGTGCTTAATCTCTGCGAATCATATAATCTCTGCTGTATAAATATGCCTGGTTGAAAAAAGAATATCGCAAGCATCACCCAGGCATAGGCACTAATAGGATGCAAAGACTTAACATTCGTAATAGCAAATTCCGACAAAATAAAATATGCCAGGGCAAAAGAAATAAGCCCTATTGCCAAATCAAATACAAGAATACCGTAATGAAAGAGTTTTGAATGTTGTTTTAGCATGCTATTTCAAAGTCTGGCTGCGAGCTGAAAAAATTTAGATTTAAGAATTTAAAATATCTTATATATTTGACCTTGTTAAAACCCAGGGCCTTATATGTTTCAAGCGATGCCTTATTCCAATACGGGATATGGCAGCCGATATTCTTTATGCCAGCAGTATTCAAGAATGACATAACCTCCCTAAGAAGAAAAGATGCAATATTAAGCCTTCTAAATTCAGGTATAACAAATGTGTCGTAAATAAAAGCAAAATCCGCAGGTAGCTTTATAATTCTTTTATAATCTTGTATGTAGACCTTATTAACTGCGACTTTTGCATATCCGATAATCTCTTGTTTATATTTAATATTAGGTAAGTAGTGTTTTTGCTGTAGGGCGGTTTCTATTTCGCGAGCATTATAAACCCAGGATTCTGGCCTAGTCTTTATCCACTGTATGGTCTTATCTGCTGAAAATAAGTCAATCTCAACCGGCAACCTTGCAGTTACCTGCGGCAAGGGCAGCTCTAGG
>JBFZAD010000248.1:0-2490 GCA_041309125.1 Candidatus Omnitrophota bacterium | reverse complement strand
TAAAATACTATCTTACTCCTATCAAATGAATATTCCGTATCAACCAGCTTCATTTCAAGCTTATGCTCTTGTATCTTTTGCTCACAAGTCTTAAATGCCTCCTGCGCCTTTTGCTTATTCTCTTCTATCCTTTTTAGATCACCCTCTCCCGCAATCCGCACTATCTCTCTTGCTATTTCATTAGACTTAGGCGATTCAATTACCTCTCCTTCAGCTAAGACCTGCCCATAATCAATGCCCCTGTCAACCTTGACAATAACAAAATCTCCGGGATTAGGAAAGATTCTAGTTAAAGGACATTTCACAACCCTCCCGGATTCTCGAAGCCTTATATGTATCTCTTGTTTTGTATCCATTTTTAATTAAATAATTGTAATTTGGTTGATATAATCTCAATTAACAACTTAAGATTTATATTTTGCTCTAAGTATTTATAAGAATCTAAAACAATATCCATATCATTATAAATCTCTTCCATTTTGAAACCGAGGCTAATTTCTCTTATCTCCTTTTCTCTATCGGAATGAATCATACCAGAGCTATCCAGCCCTAGCTTGGCTATCCAGATATCCCTTAAAAAAGAAATCATGATATCTAAATACACCGGGATATCCTCTCGTTTTAACTGGTTCAAAGAAACATCCTCATTTAAAGAGTGGGAGTGTTTTTGTATCAATGAATCTATGAGTCTATTTTTTTCAGTAAAAAGCTGGCTATCCTTATATCTCAAAGCAGCGCCAAGCCTTCCTTCACAAAAAAACCCGAAGAAATGACTTTTTTGTTCATCTAGCCCAAAACTATCTTTAAGCATATTTGCAAGCTCTATTCTCCTGGGAATGCCAAAAAATATCTTCTGACATCGGGATGTTATAGTAGAAAACAATCTAGAGATATTGCTGGTAGTTAAGATTATTATTGTGCTATTTGGTGGCTCTTCCAATATTTTAAGAAAGGCATTGGCAGATTCAGCAGTCATATATTCAACCTGTTTTATTATAAAAACTTTTTTTTTGCCTTCGAATGGCCTTAAATTTATATCTTTCTGCATAGACCGTATAGATTCTATCTTTATATAGTTACTTCCTTCGGGTTCTAGTATATGCACATCAGGATGAGTATTTGAATCAATTCTTTTACAGTTTGCACAATTATCACATGAATCAAAATCCAGGCTTTCGCTGCAATTTATAGCCTTAGCCAGATTAAGAGCACACAAAACCTTCCCAACACCCTCTGGCCCTACAAAGAGATACCCAGAGGCCAATCTATCGTTAGTGAGAAGATGTCTTAAATATCGGGTTATTTTCTCTTGCCCTATTACATTCTCAAATGACATATTTTAATATCAAGTCCCTGATTTCGGATTGGATCCTGTCTTTATCCTGATCTCTAGCGTCAACTACCTTTATTCTAGCGGGATATTTTCTTGCTATAGCCAGATAGCCCCTTCTTACCCGCCTATGGAATTCTAAAGACCTTCGCTCTATCCTGTCCTTAACAGTACCTACCCTTTTAAGCCCTATCAACGTAGGAATATCTAATATAATTGTCAAACCGGGGCTTATACCATAAGTCACTAACCTGCCTATATATTCTATTGCCTTGATATCAATCCCAAGTCCATAGCCCTGATAGGCAATTGTTGAGTCGAGAAAGCGGTCACAGATGACAATCTTTCCCTTATTCAATTCAGGCATTATTACTTCCTTAATCAATTGATTTCTTGCAACCATATATAAAAGCATTTCACTGATACTGGATATATCCTTATTGCGAGGATCTAAGAGGGTCTTACGTATCCTCTCTGAAATTTTTGTGCCTCCGGGCTCCCTAATAAGAACAACGGGAAAACCTTTTTTAATTAAATATTTGTACGCTAATTTTATGTGCGTACTCTTTCCGCTTCCTTCTGAACCTTCAAATGTTATAAATTTACCCTTCATTCTTCTATGCCTATAAGTATAGCTCCAAGATTCGTATCGCTTATATTAATCTTTAATCTTTCTTTGAATTCTTCATATCTTATACGGTCTGCCTCTTTGAAATCCTTTTGTTCTCTTGCCTTCTCTCTTCTTTTATACAGCTCTTCAATTTCTCTGGTTATTTGCATCGCAGGCTTAATCTTTAATCCCAATAAATTAAATATAACCTCACACTTTTCTCTTGCATAACTATACCCTTGATCTTGAAAACCAGAGGCAAAATCTATTAATCCGAATAAACAACTTAAGGCCATAGGTGTATTAAAATCGTTGTCCATAGATTTAATAAAATTATCAAATATTTCATCCACCTTTTCTTTGTCATTAGAAGACAATTTTGGTTTCTTAACTCCTTTTTTTAATAAACTAGCTCTTTTAAAAAAACCATCAAAGGTATTTTTTTGTTTTTTGACCTCCTTTATCTTCTCTTCATTATAATCTATCTGCTGTGAATAATGGGCAGATAAGAAGAATAGTTTCAGGAGATCTATATCGCGGTATTTATTTA
>JBFZAD010000247.1:0-10214 GCA_041309125.1 Candidatus Omnitrophota bacterium | reverse complement strand
ACGAATAAACACGAATTTCACACTAATTAACACGAATATTAAATAATGGTAAAATATTTGGTGACAGGTGGAGCTGGTTTCATCGGCTCTAACATTGCAGAAAGATTATTCAAAGAGGGCCACTACGTCCGCATACTAGATAATTTCTCAACTGGCAAAGAGGAAAATTTATCTTTTTTGACGCAGTACGCACAACGCACAACGCAATACGAAATAATAAGAGGCGACATCCGCGATCTTCCCACTTGCGCCAAAGCTTGCGAGGGAGTCGACTTCGTGTTACATCAAGCCGCTCTACGCTCTGTTCCAAAGTCGCTCAAGTGCCCTGAAGACTACAACGCAGTCAACATAGATGGCACACTCAATATGCTCAAAGCAGCAAGTCAAGCTAAAGTAAAACGCCTTGTCTTTGCCTCATCAAGCTCAATCTATGGAGATACGGATAAGTTTCCAGAGACTGAGACAGACTTACCCAAGCTAATATCTCCATACGCCCTATCTAAGCTAACAGGTGAGTATTACTGCAAGATATTTTCAGAATTCTTCGGCCTTGAGACCGTAGCGCTTAGATACTTTAACGTCTTCGGCCCAAAACAAGCGCTTGATGATGAATATGCTGTAGTTATACCCAAGTTCATCACTTGCATACTTAACGATGGACAACCACCCATCTTTGGCACAGGCAAGCAGTCGCGCGACTTCACATACATTGACAACGTGGTTGAAGCTAATATCTTAGCTGCCACGGTTCGTAGTGCGTACAGCGTACAGCGTACAGCGTACCACGGCGTCTTCCATGAGGTGTTTAATGTTGCGAATGGTAAGGATAATACAGTTCTTGAGCTAATTGACACCATTAACAAGATTCTCGGCAAGAACATAAAGCCGCAACTCCTGCCCATAAGAGCAGGTGATGTTTTTAAGACTCAGGCGGATATTTCCAAGATTAAAAAGATGCTTGGGTTTAAAGTTAAGGTAGATTTCGAGGATGGGATTCGCAGGACAATCGATTACTTTGAAAGAATAATGTCTCCTGCGGCGTAGTGCGTACTGTGTAAAGGTTAACATATGAAAAAGAAAATAGTATTGATAACAGGGGGAGCGGGATTTATCGGATCACATCTATGCGAGAGATTGATAGAAGATGGTAATAATGTTATTTGTATCGATAATCTAATCACTGGGAATTTAGATAATGTTAAAGCATTATTGAAGAATAAGAATTTTAGATTCTTAAGGTATGATGTTTCTAAATTTATTTCGGTAAAGGAAAAAATAGATTTTATTCTCCACTTTGCTTCACCTGCTTCGCCTGTAGATTATCTTAATTTTCCAATACAGACTTTAAAGGTTGGCTCACTAGGTACTCATAATGCACTTGGTTTAGCAAAACTAAACAAGGCAAAATTTTTGCTGGCTTCAACATCTGAAGTTTACGGGGATCCATTGATACATCCACAAAAAGAGACTTATTGGGGCAATGTAAATTGCGTAGGCCCTAGGGGAGTTTATGATGAAAGTAAGCGCTTTGCTGAAAGCATCACAATGGCCTATCATCAAATACATAAGATTGATACAAGGATTGTGAGAATTTTTAATACTTATGGCCCAAGGATGAGGTTAAATGATGGCAGGGCAATACCGAATTTTATTACACAGGCTCTTAAGAATAAACCCATAACAGTCTTTGGCAGCGGTAGGCAAACCCGCAGTTTTTGTTATGTTGATGATTTGGTTGATGGTATAATGCGTCTCATGAATTCTAATGAGCATGATCCAGTAAACATTGGAAATCCAAACGAGATGACATTATTAGAACTTGCTAAACTTATTAAGAAGCTTTCCTGCAGCAAAAGTGGGATAATATATAAGTCTCTTCCCCAGGATGATCCAAAAAAACGCCAACCGGATATCACTAGGGCAAAGGAATTACTTAAGTGGTTTCCTAAAGTAAAATTAGAGGACGGCTTAATAAAAACTATTTCCTGGTTCGCAAAACATCTCTAACCATCGTACACCGCGTAGGTGTCCATTAGGGGACACCTACGCGGTGGTAAGGTTGCCAAGCGTGCTAGGTTGGGGGTTGATTTATTAAGCAATTTGTGCTATACTTATAGTGACAATTAGGAATGATTGAAAAATCCCAGTAAATGGGATGCGCGTAAAGCGCGCAGGCAAACCATTCGTAAGGGTGGGACGTAAAGCTATAGGGCCTTATAAATAATTTTATACAGGCAGCCAGTTGCCAATAGGTAGTAAAAATTGACCTATTCTTATGAATGAAGGAGATTAAGAATAGGTTTTTTATTTTAATACGGATTTCACAGATTTTGCTTGACAAAATAAGAGGGGGTGATAAAATAAAAAAACTACGCGGTTTATGGCTGAACGCCTAAAAATGATGTAATTCCTGTAGTAAGTTTAAGGGGTATAATACCTTGCATAATAAAAAAAGGAATTTCATCAAAAAGGGTGTAAGAAAAGTCAAATCTAAAGCCGTGAAAGGAGGTAATTAAGATGAGAAAAGGTTTTACACTCGTAGAAATCATGATCGTTGTTGCTATTATAGCATTGCTAGTCGCTATAGCACTTCCTAACATCGCAGCGCAGAGAAGGACTGCCAATAACACTGCTTCAGCTGGTTCATTGAGAAGCGTTGCAGTTGCATTGGAGACGTATAATACTGCAAATAGTGTATATCCTAGTGCGTTATCTACTTTGACTTCACCGCCTGTTTATGTAAACTGGGTACCAGAAAACGCTGTTCCTAAAGGTGGTTATACTTATTATGTGACTGCTGATACTTTAGGTTATACGCTTACTGGATGTCCATCTCAAACCACTTCAGGCATTTATGGATGGCAAGCTAGAGTTGGTGGTCAGCTTTATCGTACAGCCGCTCAGACTACAAGTTTTCCAGATTGTACAGGAGCTACCGACTGGATAACAACTTTTAATTAATAACTTGTTTCTACTTCAAAAAAAGGCGATAGTATTAACTATCGCCTTTTTAGTTTAATTTAACAATGAATGAAAATAGAAGGATTCTTATACTGCTGATAGTTTTGTTAGGATTTACTGTCTACGCCAATTCTATTAACAATTCATTTATTTGGGATGATTTAGTTCTTATAATTAACAATGTCTTTATAAAAAGTTGGCATTTTCTTCCAGAAATTTTTACGAAGCAGATTGCTTCAGGCGCAGACTCTCCCAGCAATTTTTACCGCCCTTTACAAAGCTTTACCTATCTAATAGAATATTCAATTTTCCAGCTAAATCCATTCATTTATCATTTCACAAATTTAGTCTTACATATTACAAATTCAATCTTGGTTTTTATATTTATTTATCTAGTTAGCTCAAACATTTTTGTATCTTTTCTAAGTAGCGTTTTGTTTTTAGTGCATCCGGTGAATGTAGAGACAGTAACATACATTTCTGGTAGAGCCGATTCTTTGGTAACCCTATTTATTCTCTTGATGTTACTAAGCTACATAAAGTTTATAAAAGTTAAAAAAAGTCAATATTATATCATTTCTATGGTTTGTTTTGTTCTGGCATTGCTTTCTAAGGAGCTTGCATTTATTGCACCATTTTTGCTATTGCTTTATAATTTTTCTTTTAACGAAGAAAGAATAAAACAAAAAATCAGAAGATGCAGTAGCTTTTTTTTGATCGTCTTTGTATATGCTTTCTTAAGGCTAACCTTATTAAACTATTCTCCGTCATTAATGCTAAATTTCCCTTATAATTTTGTTGTAAGGTTTTTGACATTTTTTAAATCCATACTTTTATATATTAGATTATTATTTGTACCTGTTGATTTGCATATGCAATATGAGATTAGTCCCAGCCATACTATTTTTAACCCGTCAGTATTATTTGGATCCACACTTTTTTTTATTATTGTTGTTCTTACTATTAATAGTTATAAAAAGAATAGATATATTTTCTTTGGCCTGGCCTGGTTTCTTATAACTATAATTCCTCAGAGCAATCTCTTTCCCATAAATGCTTTTGTTGCTGAACATTTTTTATATATTCCAGTTATTGGCGCTATTTTTGTTTTTTCGGTTATAATTGATAGACTTAGGAGAAGCTTCCTTAAATTAAAGGCCTATATTTATTCTGGATTGATTATAATAATAGTTTTATTTTCCAGCTTAACTATATTACAGAACCGCGTTTGGCAAGATCCGCTTAGATTCTTTCAATACTGTTTAAGATTTACTCCTACAAATTACAGGATTATTAATAATATCGCAGCTATTTATAAGGAAATGGGTAGATATAAGGAGTCAGAAGTGCAGTATTTGCTAGCTATAAGTTATGCCGAGCGCTGGAACATAAATTATGTTAGAGATATGCTTTCTCAAATGCATACAAATTTAGCTATTTTATATAGACAAGAGAATAGATTAGATTTAGCCATCAGGCATCACCTGGAGGCAGTGGATAAATTACCTCGACAAGCAGCAATTTATATCGAGGCAGCTGAAACCTTAGAAAAATCAGGTGAAATTAAGCAGGCAATAGAGGTGCTTCGTAGAGGGATTATGGTTTCAAACAAAAAGTCTTTCATATATTTTGCATTGGCAAAGATATATGAGAAATCGGCAGATAATGATAAGGCAATAGAAAATTATAAAAATTGTAAAATACAGGATATACGTTTTGTTCCAGCTTATAGTAGATTAGGTTTTTTATATGAGCAAATCGGAGAAGTTGAATTAGCAAGAGATAATTTTTTAAAAGGTTTAAAAATAGATCCAAAATATATAGAGCTTTATAATGGCATAGGCATATTCTTTTCTAAGAGAGGCATTTTTGATAAGGCAGAAGAGGCGTTTAATGAGGCAATCAGGCTTGAGCCTTTCTATGACCAGGCGCATTATAATTTAGGGGCAATGTATTACCAAAAGAAAGAACATGATAGGGCAAAGTTTTATCTTGCCAAGGCATATGCGCTTAATCCGAAGATAACACAGGCAAAGGAATTGCTTGATAAGATTAAGGCTATGAAACCATGATTAATATTAACTTGAATTCATCACAAAAATAGGGCATACTTATATTAGAGACAAGTACAGTACAATTAGGGTAAGCGATAAGGGCAAACCATTCGAAAGAATGGGACGGGTTTAATACCTATCCTCCGCCTGCGGCGGAGAGATGCAAAACTTTAGAGCCTAACTCCTGCTGGTAAAGAGGATATGGTTGTCAGTTGCCGAAATACGATGGTATTCTAAACCTATTCTTCGAATGGAGAATAGGTTTAATTTTTTAAAGTTGCTTTTTTCTTGACAATTTAAGTTGCTGTAATACAATATAGTTATAAAAATGGAGTACAGAATGTTTAAATTTAAAAACATCAAAGGAATGACGCTTGTTGAACTCATGATTGCGGTATGCTTGCTTGGGTTTTGCATATCTGGTTTGATAGCAACATATTATAATTCTTTTATTCTGAATGAGACATCCAAGAACCAGACATTGGCGTTGAATGCAATATCGGCAAAGCTTGAAGAGATTAAAGATAAGAACTTTGCAGTTATTTCAGGCGATGACAACGATATAAGAGATTATGATAATGAATCATTTGATATGTCTAGCTTTCCTGCAGGCAGCGCAAAGGGCTATATCGAAGTAATCCCTGAAGCCTATGCTGATTTATTAAGAGTTAGAATTACAGCGACTTGGCGGCAGCGTCCGGGAAGAATCATAGGATGGGATACTAATCTAAATGGTGCGCTAGATCCAGGAGAGGTAATAAAATCACCCGTTGAAGTAGTAACAAGAATTAGTGCTAACAAGTAGGTGAGGCATATGGGTATTAAGAAGAACTTTGCATTTACCTTTTTAGAGATGATTGCTGTAATAGCAATATTTTCATTGATTACTCTTGTTATCTATAATGTATTTCTTTCTTCTAATATGGCTTATAAAAAGGGTTCAATCGAATTAGAGCTGCAGCAGAGTGCAAGGCTTGCAATGGATAATTCAGTTAATTTACTACGCAAAAGCGCTAGTATATGGAGGCAGGGCACAATAGAATATCCAGCAACAATTACAAATGGAGATAGAATTGATTTTTATATACCTATTTTTGATGCCAATAATGTTATGACAGATTTAAAGCATGCGAGGATTTGTTTATCAATAGTGGATTCAAGTCATCTCGTGAGGAGAATAGGCAGTCCAGGCCCAGAAGAAATTATTGGAGTTAACATAAATAATTCTACTGCCGAAGATATTTTCCAATTTACTTCTGCTGATAGTAGAATTGTCGAAGTAAAAATTCCTGTAATTCACAAGGGAGAAACTTTTAGTCTTACTTCAAGGGTAAAGTTTAGAAATTCTTCTCCAACGGAGGTAGACCCGGGTGTTATCATTGGAGAAATTCCCGAGGAGGGACAGTGATGTATACATTTAAAGATGGGGAAAAAGGAGCTGTGCTTGTCTCTACTATAATACTTATATTTGTCTTGGTTATTTTAACTGGAGTATTCTTTTTTTCCAGCGCGAATGAAAAGATCTCATCCGATAAAGAAAAACATTCTTTGCAGGCGTTGTATTTATCAGAAGCAGGCTGCCAACACGGTATTGAGGAGCTAAGACTTCGTGTGGGTAGCTATATAAATTTAAATGTAGGCCAGTCTTCAGTTGCTCCCGATGATCTTGAGCCATATGTCACAAGCGATGACTCTTTAGGTTTTTTGAGAGATTATGCATGTATTGGTGGAGGGACTCAATTTAATATTACTGGTTCTGGTTCAAGCAGAAAGGCCGTATTGAATTTGACAGCAAATGCCATCTCTGAAATGTTATCTAATATCAATGGAAATTATAATGCTTCAATTGTTGTAATGAGAGATGGAACGCCAACGAGTCCTGCACAATCCACTTACCTTTTTCCTTATAAATATGAAGTAGTAACTGCTGGCGATTCAAGTTCGGTCCAAAAACAGACTACTCTCACTTCTGGGACATTTGATGTTACGGTACAGCTTGCTAATTTTGCTAGGTATGCGCTTTTTACAGAGCATCATAAGATGCAGGGAGGGACTACTGTTTGGTTTACAGCCAATACTAATTTTACAGGCCCAGTACACACAAATGAGCAATTTAGCTTTGCCAATAATCCAAGCGGCACATTTTCTGATCTCGTCACACAGAGGCTTTCTTCTGTGAGATTCTATAACTTAGGTAATCCAGTTGTTAGGATTGGCACTGACCGCAATCTTAATAGGGATGTTCCTGTGTTCCAGAATGGATTTCTTGCAGGTGCACCAAATATTGATTTGCCTTCAAGCCTTGATGAGCAAGATATGAAAGAGCAGGCCTTAGGGACTCTTGCCACAGACCCATCTAGTAATGGCGTATATCTTCCTAATGATGGTAGTAATAATCTTACTGGTGGAATATTTGTTCAAGGAAATAGTACTATCGCTTTGAGCGTAGTAAATAATAATCCCATGTATAATATTAATCCAACTGGTACTGGTAATAGAAGGTATGTAGAGGTAGACTATGATGCTAATGGAGGAGTCGGCGCCACCTATGTATACACTAATTATCCTGGAACTCCTGTACATACTTATGTTGGCATACCATCTGGCTCTGATGGTGAAGGCACAATAATTTATACTAAAGGTAGTATCACTAGTTTTCAAGGAACTGTTCAAGAGGATACTAGAATTACTGTTGCTGCTAGAGATGATGTATATATTTCTGGCGATGTTATGTATGAGGGGTTAGACAGATATGAACCAGGAGATCCTGTTCCAACTGCTACAGGTGCTAATAATGTACTTGGCCTTATAGCTTGGAATGGCGATGTAACAATTAATAAGGATTCTTGTCCGAATAATGTAAATATCCACGGAGTTATAATGGCTCCTTCAGATACTCCTACTATAAAAGGAGAATTTAAGGTTTCTAACTATGATTCAGGTTCTCCCAAAGGCACTGCAACTCTGCTTGGTGGGGCCATAGTAGATTATTATGGTGCCTTTGGTACATTTAATGAGCACGGACCTGTATCAGGCTATGGGAGGAATTTTGTATATGATGCAAGGATGCTTAGCGGCATGAAACCGCCCTATTTTCCTTTGATATCTAAGTTTGAAGCTCAGCCGGAGTGGAGCACAGAGCCTTTAATTTATAAACAGGATTAGTATTATGAATAAATTTTATCTAACTATACTGATAATTTTAGTTGTGATTATTCTAGCCTCTGCCTTTTTCACTAATCGCCTTATCGATGTTTATCAACCTGAGAATATTAAAGAGCAACACGTAGGCGCTACTACAAGCAAGGTTACAGAACCTAAGTTTGTTCCAGAGCAAGATGTCCCAGAAAAAGATTCTATTGAGATTGAAAGAATAGAACAAGATAATAGTGGTGAAGTAATCTATGAGAAGAAAATAGAATCACCCGTACTTGTATATTAATAATGCACATAAAATCTTCCAAGGATATAGTTGCGCTTGACATAGGGACCTCCTCAATCAAAGCCATATCTGCCCACCACACTAAAGACAAGGATATAATTATAAAAAAATATAGCATATTTGAGCTTAAATCACAGAATAGCTTAAATACTGAATTAATTAAGACAATATTTCAAGAGATGAATTTGCAAAATGGAGGAGTGAATATCTCTATCTCCGGACCTTCTACAATCTTACGCTATATTACCCTTCCTCCTGTCAAACCAAATGAATTAAAAGGGATTTTAAAATTTGAACTTGAGAAGCACATACCTTTTAACATAGATGAGGTTCTTATTGATGGGCTTGTTATAAAAGAGATTGATAAGGCAAAATTTTTGGTTATAGCTGCTGCTGTAAAAAAAGATTTTATTAATTCAAGGATTAAACTTCTAAAAGATGCCGGTGTAAGTATTAATTTGATTGATTTAGACCCAATAGCCATTATTAATGCCTATAATTTCCAATTTGTTGATACTGCAAAAAATAAAACTCTCGCCTTAATTAATATTGGAGCAAGTTTTACAAATCTTAGCATTGTCAGAGATTCGATACCTTGCTTTAACAGGGATTTGTCAATAGGAGGCTTTAATCTCACTAAAAGGATTTCTGATTCAATGGGAGTTAGTCTGGCCGAGGCGGAGAGTCTTAAGATAAATCCGGGAAAGAGGTCAGATGAAATAAATCAGATATGTGAGCCTGCGATTGAAGATTTAGTATCAGAAATAAAATTTTCATTTGATTATTTTGAAAATAAGGAAAATGTATCAATTGACAAGATGTTTTTAAGCGGAGGCGGATGCAAACTTCAGAGGTTAGGCCATTTTCTTAAGGAAATACTAAATGTACCTTATGAAAATTGGGATCCTTTATCGAGATTTAAATTTGATGAAAAATTAGAGAAGACTGGCAGCGGAGACAATAATTTCCAATTCGCCGTGGCCGCAGGTCTAATTTTAAGGCAATAGTTTCCTCGAGTAACTTTAATGATTGAGTTAAATCTACTACCAGAAGACTTACAAAAAGAAAATAAATTCAGAAGTATCCCCACCTTTCTTATTAAAAAGGTTGCAATTGCTTTTATCGCACTTCTTGCCTTAGTACATCTTTTTGTCTTGTTTTCAATCTTTTTTGTAAATGCAAAAAAGATTAACCTTAAAAAAAACCTGTCAAGGCCCGAAGTTAAAGAAAAGATAAACCAGGTAAAGACTGTTGAGCAAGAATTAAATACTTTAAAAGAGAGCTCTGGAGTTGTTGCGGATTTGATCAATAGAAAACTTTCTTATACAAAGATTTTGCATAGCTTGAATAAGTACACTGCTACAGGCATGTGGTTTGATAACCTTGCTGTTTCAGGAAGCGGGTTGTCGCTTAATGGAAAGGTTGTTTCCCTGCAGGCAGATGAAATGGCAGGCATAAATAACTTTTTAAAGGATTTAAAGTCTGATAGGAATTTTATAAGTTTTTTTTCAACTTTGGTTCTAGATTCTTCAACCAGGATTACATATAGGAATAAAGAAGTAGTTAAATTTATTATTACTGGGACTTTTAAATGAGGATGAATTTTAAGGAAATCAAAGAGAAGGCCTACGCTGCATATGCAAAGATAAATTTTCCAAATAAAGATATTATTATCTTAGCTTTTGCTATTATTCTGGTATTGTTTGTTGACTTTAATTTAATCTTAAAACCGCAGTTTAGACACATCAAAAAAATAG